>NZ_SMMC01000064.1 GCF_009711445.1 Curvivirga aplysinae
GTTGGCAGTTTGATAATAGTTATGGTCGACTAAAAGATATTTTTTATACACGTTTGTCACCTGTCGCCGTGCGTGCACCGGAAATGGTGATTTTTAATGAAAGCCTAGCGGGGGAATTAGGTTTGGATTTCACCTCTTACGACGATCCTGAGCTTGCACAGATATTTGCAGGCAATGTTTTGCCTGATGGTGCGGATCCGATCGCACAAGCCTATGCAGGTCATCAATTTGGGCATCCAAATGTTTTAGGGGATGGGCGTGCAATTTTACTCGGAGAGCAAGTATCCCCAAATGGAAAACGATTTGACATCCAACTGAAAGGGTCAGGTCAGACACCTTACTCCCGTAATGGCGATGGGCGCGCTGCACTTGGTCCTATGCTTCGGGAGTTTATTATTAGTGAAGCGATGGCTGCGCTTGGTATTAAGACGACCCGAAGTTTAGCTGTGATTGCAACCGGAGAGCCTGTTTTTAGGGAAGGGGCTTTGACTGGCGCTGTCCTAACCCGAATTGCAGATAGTCATTTGCGTGTCGGTACATTTGAATATGCGGCAATGCGCCGTGATCAAGTAGGCCTTCAGCAGCTATTAAACTATAGTATTGATCGGCATTATCCGGAAATAAAGGAGGCTGACAATTTAGCATTATCTTTTGTTGAACAGGTTATGGATCGCCAGATCGACTTGATATGCCAATGGATGCGCGTTGGATTTATCCATGGGGTGATGAATACAGATAATATGACAATTTCTGGTGAAACGATTGATTATGGTCCTTGTGCATTTATGGAAGCTTATGATCCGGCCACTGTGTTTAGTTCCATTGATCATCGAGGGCGTTATGCCTTCGGCAACCAGCCTCCAATCGCGCAATGGAATTTGGCGCGCTTGTCAGAAACGTTACTTCCGTTGATTGATGAGGATGCGGATACCGCACTTGAGAAAGCTGAAGAAATAGTCATGGGCTTTATGCCGAAATTTGAGCAAGCTTATTTAAAGATGATGGGGCAGAAAATTGGTATTACTGCAAGCCAAGAAGGGGATGCAGAGCTTATTGCGAATCTACAAAATCTATTGTTGAAACATAAGCTTGATTATACCAATGCATTTAGGGCACTTAGCAAAAGTAAACCATTAGAAGAAGCAATTTTTGCTGGTGTTCGGCAAGAACAAGAGATGCAAGATTGGTTCGCGCGCTGGCAGGTCCGATTGGATCAAGATGAATTAGATACTCAAGAATCTTTGACATTGAGAGTAAGTCAAAACCCGGCATTTATTCCACGTAACCAATTAGTGGAAGAGGCGTTAGAGGCTGCTGAAAATAGCGGTCAGATGACCCGCTTTAATAAGCTATTAGATGTCGTGACCAAACCTTATAAAGACAATCCACAACTTCAGGATTTTCAATCCCCCATGCAGTCTGGGCATCATTTTCAGACATTTTGTGGCACTTAGGAAAGTGAAACTCTAACGTTTGAAGAATAGCTTTGTTCATAAAGTAAAAGGGGCAGTGGAAAACGCTGCCCCTTTTTTTTACTAAAGAATAAATTGATTATTCAGGTCGTCCAGTGATTGGCGTTATGATGCAGCCGGAGGCATTATTGTCCTCATGGCATTCCGTTATACGATCAACTGAATGCTGATAGATGGTTTTCCATTGTTCCAAACTGTAAGGATTTCCGACAGGCATGGAATGATTTAACGGATAAGATCTTGCATTTTCATTCGCATTTGCGATGGGGAATATGCCAATCGCTTCTTCCGTGGCTTGCCCACCTGTAAACTGGGTTCCCAAACGATGGCAACTTGTGCAATTGTTACCACGTGTCGAGATGGAAACATGTTTCCATTCCTTAAAGTCTGGCCCTAGATGTTTATACCATCCAAATGGATTGGTTGGGACTTGATCCCAGACCTGACCAATATAGGGGCTGTGCATGAATGGATCATTGTCATGACAATTTCCACAACCGTCTTTAGCCACTTCTTGAGGTGGATTCCAGATAGACCGAGTTAATTTAATACGCAACGGGTCGGTTTCGCCATCGGGCGATGGTACATCACTGCCATCTATAGTCTGACCTTCTGCAGGTGTCGCCTGAAACCAGCATGTACTGCCATCGCTGACATTATGGGCAACAATGTCAATCTCATCAAATTCAGTACTAAATTCATCACGGATAAATTTACGACGACAAAGGGCCGATACCTGACGATCTCCGTCAGATAAATTTAAAATTCTAGAAAAAGGGGTACATTGACCATCGGTTCCTTTTCCAAAATTCAATAAGGATGGACGGTCACAATCCATATCAGGGTAATATCTATCCGGTGTTTTTCCATTAACCGTGATAGGGATGACGGTCCCTTCCATACAATCAAAAGCCGGGATAGATTTGATTGCAGCGGCACACATTTTTCCATATTCGATAATATCTTGGGACTCTGCCTTGGCTGTACCACTTTGCGCAAAACTAAATGCGATCCCCAAAAGAAGAAGAGGAAGTTTTAGATTTAAATATCTCATGACACCATGCCTCCTTCTTCGATAATTGCAGTCTTTATCGCTTCATGATATCGGATATAACCTGTGCATCGGCAGATATGCTCCCCCACCGCATTTTCAATCACCCGATCAAGATCGTCTTTATTGATCGGGGCTCTTTTTAAGCGATCCCAGAGGCTATAGGCCGCCATCAAAAAACCAGATGTGCAATAGCCGCATTGGAAGGCAAACTTATCAAGGAAAGCCTGTTGTAAGGGATGCAATTTTTCCGGCTCACCAACAGATTCAATGGTGTCTACCTGAACACCTTGCATCTGCGATAATGGTGTGGAGCAGGATAACATAACTTCCCGTGGGGAATCCGGTTGTCGCTGCACAGAAACGGTACAAGCACGACATACGCCAATGCCACAGCAGAATTTGGTTCCCGTTAACCCCATTTCGTCTTGTAGATATTCCATTAACGGCATCTCAAAGAGGTCTTCATTCACCGTTACCAGTTGTTGGTTTACGTAAAAGCTAACTGTACTCATGATTTCAGTGCCTCCATGATCTTGGAAGAGGTAAAGGGTAAAGACCGCATCCGAATTTGGGACGCATCATAAATGGCATTGGAGATAGCAGGTGCGACAGAACACATCACGGCTTCGGCAATACCATTTGATTTTTCATGCCTATCTAAAGGATCAAGAACCTTTAATTCTTGGGAATGAAGGGCGATGTCTCTGGACAAGGCCACATGATAACGATCAAGATTCCATCGCCCATCAGCGGGGCCTTCACTGCCCGGTTTAATATCTTCCAGTAAAGAATAGCCGATAGCCATGGCGACCCCGCCTTGACTTTGACCAGAAACAAGGCCTTCTGTAATGATCGGGCCTGCATTTAAGACGCTAAGAGAATCAACAACGGTTACAACACCTGTTTTGCGATCAACCGTCACACCCATTAAATTCCCGCATGGAGCAAAACGTGTGCGTGAATATCGACCACTTTCAGGAGACGGAGTTTTATTTACGCCTTTTCGCCAGATTGGTGCAGGTGGTTCATCTGGATTTGTGCCGCTGTAATAAACACTTAAACCATCAATATCCCAGTTATATTCTTGGTTAGAGATATTGAATTCAGAATTCACCCAAATTTCGCGGAAATAGGCATGGACTAGAATCCCTGTAATGCCGCCAAGCTTATGAACTGTACTGATTAATTTCTCACGTGCGATAGGCGGCTGTGATCCGTCTTTTGTCTTTAGATAGCCATCCTGCCATGTGACGGAATCTGCCTTTAAGCTACCTTTTTCTAATCCCCAATGCTTTTCAGCGACCGGAAGGATTGCAAGCTCTAAAAGAACAAGAGATGCTTGTTCAACAGCATGTACCTGATGGAAGGCACATAAGCACGCACTGGAGGAACCAACACTGCTGGCTGTGTACTTTTTATTATCATCCCAAGTATAACTAGGGTCTGTGGTCATGCCCATGGATGGCCATAATTCTGCATCACCCATATTGATGTTATCGGCATTGGCACCCAGATGTTTGGCCGTTGCAACCGCAAGGGTAGTTGCGGACCCATTGCCCATATCCACATAGCTGCTGCTGACAGATAAAGTGCCATCCGTATTTAGAATAACTTGTCCGACAACCCCATCGCCGGATGTACCATATGCCTGATTGGAAATAGCAAAGCCAACACCATAATCAAGGCCTTCTTTGGCATAGGCCTTACGCTTTTCTTCACGCTTGGTCCAAATCGGGTGCTTTTCCGCCTGATCGATAATTTCATCGAAACGAGGTTTTTGTGAAACTGGCCCGCCAACAACGGTTCGTGACCCCTGTCTCATGATATTTCTGCGTCGGATTTCAAAGGGCGAAAGTTGCAAATTAACAGCTGCTTCATCCAAGGCTGACTCAATGGCAAAGAATGCTTGTGGTCCGCCAAATCCACGCTGTGATCCACCCGGGATATTGGTGGTGTATTTCGCATGTGTTTTGATCGCTGATCTCGGGATTTCGTATCCACCCCCCGCACATAAACCGGCAAGTGAAGCCACATAAGGGCTAAGGTTGCGACGGCCACCGCCATCAAATACCATTTCAGTGGTCATAGCTTGAATCTTGCCGTCACTATCGACTGCCAAGGTTTCTTTTAAATCACAGGCATGACGTTTTAAGCCGGATTGGAATTGTTCATAACGGTTATAAGCCAAGCGAACAGGTTGTCCGTTTGCATAAGCCGCCGCAATCGCCAGATTGATGGTGAACATGGATTTATCACGTCCCCCAAAGCCACCACCGGGATAACATGAAATCAAATTCACGGTTGTTGGCTTGATAGGTGATTGACTATTTTCAAGCATCGATAGAACTTCTGTAACATCCCCGTCAGGCGATTGGGTGCCAAGAACCATATTCAATGTTTTCGTTTTTTGATCATACCAGGCAATGCCGCTTTCCGGTTCCATAAATACTGGATCCATGGCCGGCATATCAGCTTCTAGATCATAGACATTCCAGTCAGAAGACCTGATATCCAACTTTATCTGGCGACGGTATTCTTCAGATTTTTTTGTGTAATCTGAATCACCCCCATTTTTTGCATAGGAAAATACATCTTTTGGCCCATCTGCGGCGATACGCACATAATTGGTTAGAGGGGCATAAAGGCAATGACCATCCAGATCTTTAAACTCTTTTGGATTGTCCGGGCATATTCTTGGATCTGTATCTTTCGCACCATATTTTATGAAGTCTTCATTAAACTCGATATAATATTGGGCTTTGCGCATTTGATAGGCGGTTTTGAAGAATAAAAACGCAACAGGTTGACCGTAATAATCTGCACGTTGACCTTGAGGGACTAACAACGGAAAAGTGATGGTTGAAGGCAGGTCCAGATTGACATCCTCAGCATATATTACTTCTGGTCGTAACTCTGGTGGTAAGATATCCAAATCTAATGTTTCAAAAATATGGTCGACATCTGTCGCACGCATGATCTGGATGGAGGCTTCTTTTACAGGCCATCCTTCGCCTTGGAAATCTCTGGCTCTGAAATCTCTGGCATAGATTTTCTGGCCTGTCACTTTGGCAAGGCCATCAATACGATAGCGCGCTTCGCCGGGCTTTTTTTGCCAGCCTTCAAAACCTTGAGACGGCTGTGTACCACCACCATCACTGGCAAATACCGAAGTGATAGGGATAATGTTGACCGTCACGGCGGCACCGCCAATCATTTTGACAAATTGACGACGATTCATGGTCATACCACCCATGAACCCATTCTTATTTTCGGGCATAGTTGTCTCCCCCTGATCTCACACTTTACCCAGTTAAAATGCTGGATAAATCACGTGATTATTTCCTGATCCATATCTTACAC
>NZ_SMMC01000054.1 GCF_009711445.1 Curvivirga aplysinae
ATAAAATGAGTAATAACTTAGATGAAGTTTTCATGGCGTTATCAGATCAAACCAGACGTGATTTGGTTCATAGCCTTGCTGAAAAAGAACAGACAATAAGCGAGCTTGCAGCCCCTTATGACATGTCGCTAGCCGCTGTTTCTAAACATCTTAAAATTCTGGAGAAAGCAGGTCTCTTAAGACGTCGTGTTGACGGGCGCACACATTATTGTTCATTACGCCCAGAAGCATTGGGGCATGCATTGGACTGGATCAGTATCTATCGCCGTTTTTGGAATGATAAATTGGATGTTCTTGACAATATACTAACCCACCCCTCGAAGGAGAATGAAAATGCATAGTTTAACTTTAACCAAAGGTTTTGATGTTTCTGTAGCAGAACTATTTGACGCCTGGAAATCACCAGCAATCCTACAACAATGGCTTGCCCCTGGAGAAACAGATGTCCCCGCCATGGAAGTAAATTTCAAAGAAGGCGGCACCTACAGAATTACGATAAAACAAAGTGATGATTGTGACTTCAACATTGTGGGTGGGACCTATAAAACCATTGAAGAAAACAAAAAAATTATAATGTCTTGGCAATGGGAAGGCAGCGAACATCAAACCGAGCTAGAACTAACCTTTAATCATACAGGTATAAATAGTTCGGAACTCGTTTTAGTTCATCGTGAATTTTCACAAGAAGATATGCGCGACAAACATGCAAGTGGCTGGCACAGTTGCATTAGCCATCTAAAAGCCTACCTGATTAAAATAGCTGCATAAGATAAAACTAATAGCAGGACGTTATCCAATTATCTTCCTGTTTTAACTAAAAAATTTTCAAAATTGTTAGCTGATCTTCGCCACATTTCTCTGTCGAAGTCACACTAAACCGTGGCATATCAACTAAATCTTCAATCTTTAAAGAAGCAATCGCCGGTAAACCGTCACCACCAATAATCGATGGCGCTCTAAACCAATAAATTTGATCAACAAGTCCGGCTTTCAAGAAACTTGCAGCAACCTGCCCACCACCTTCAATCAATAAACGAGTAATTCCTTGATCTGCAATCGTTTCGACAGCAGACACCACGTCAATCCGTCCATCCTTCATAGCATGTGTTGGTACAATGGATACAAAATCCGAAAGCTGTTCCTCAACTTCGACTGAATTGATCAACCATACAGGTGATTCTGCATTCGCAATTTCAAGTAATTTTGGCCTTTTACCTTTAAGACCTAACTTACTATCCAGAACAATACGCACAGGTTGATCCGCATCCCCTGCCCCAACAAAACGTGTATTTAGACTGGGATCATCAGCAATAGCAGTACCTGCCCCTACCAAAATCGCATCGTTCTGACTTCGTAACAAGTGTCCTCGCATCCGTGCGGACGGACCTGTAATCCACTTACTATGACCAATAGCTGATGCAATATAGCCATCTAATGTTGTCGCCACTTTTAAAGTGATATAGGGCCGTTTTTTCGTAATACGATTAAAGAAACCTGCGTTTATTTCATCTGCCTCTTCCTTGAAAAGCCCTTCTTCAACTTGGATACCCGCGTCTAGAAGCATTTTTACTCCTGCGCCGGACACACGTGGGTCGGGATCGGAAGTCGCTATAACTACACGAGATACACATGCTTCAATAAGGGATTTTGCACAAGGTGGCGTCTTACCGTAATGACTGCAAGGTTCAAGTGTGACATAAGCGGTTGCTCCTTGAGCCGCCTTACCAGCTTTTTCTAAAGCCAAAGCTTCGGCATGCGGCCTTCCTGAAGGTTGAGTCCATCCACGAGAAATAACTTGCCCCTCAGTATTGACAATTACACAACCAACAGCTGGATTGGGCCATACATTACCTAATCCACGTCGAGACAGGTCTAGGGCCGTTTTCATATAATGCTTATCTTGCTGAGAAAACGTCATCAGCTATGTCCATCTAAAAAAGGAACGATTGATCAGTCGTCGCCATCTGGGCGCACTGTCGTATCAATGAATTCTTCAAAATCTTTAACTTCACGGAAATTTTTATAGACGGATGCAAAGCGGATATACGCAATTTCATCTAACTGCAGTAAAGCTTCCATAACCATCTCACCGATGGTTTTTACCTGGATCTCACTTTCACCGCTACTCTCGAGCCGTCGGACAATAGAATTAACCACACGCTCAACACGTTCTTGATCAACATTTCTTTTACGTAAAGAGGTACGCATAGAACGTAGAAGTTTATCGCGATCAAATGGTTCTTTTGCACCATTTTTCTTAACCACAGTTAATTCGCGCAGTTGCACACGTTCAAAAGTTGTAAAACGGGCACCACAATTTCCGCATAAGCGACGACGACGAATCGCATTGTGATCTTCGGTAGGACGTGAATCCTTTACCTGCGTATCATCATGATGACAGAACGGACATTTCATGGAAGCACCCCTGTTTGTACTTAACTTGATTTGCTTTGTGCGTTACTTCGCAATGTTTGAGCTCTTTTGTAATTCCAAATAAAAAGCCCATAGTCTGAGAATAACAGACTATGGGCTCATTTTACAACATCTTGTGACGAGAATATGTCAAAACCACATTATTTCATCACTATAACTAAGATATCTTAAAGGTCGTAAAGTGGGAAACGGTTGCACAATTCCTGAACTTTTGCACCAACTGACTTCTCAACTTCACCGTTGTTTTCTGGACCATTTGCAGCCAAACCATCCAACACTTCAACAATCATTTCACCAATTTGCTTGAACTCGGCTTCTTTGAAGCCACGAGTTGTACCAGCAGGTGTACCCAAACGAATACCAGATGTTACCATTGGTTTTTCAGGATCAAATGGAACACCGTTTTTGTTACATGTCAGACCAGCATGCTCTAACGCAACTTCTGCGAAGTTACCTGTTAGGCCTTTTGGACGTAAGTCAACAAGCATCAAGTGCGTATCTGTACCACCAGAAACAATATCAAAACCACCTTCGATAATTGTCTCAGCCAATACTTGTGCGTTTTTAACAACTTGCTCTGCATATGTTTTGAACTCTGGGCGAAGCGCTTCACCAAATGCAACAGCTTTTGCTGCAATCACATGCATTAATGGTCCACCTTGCAAACCTGGGAATACTGCAGAGTTAATTTTCTTTGCAATATCTTCACGGTTTGTAAGGATCATACCACCACGTGGGCCACGTAAGGTTTTGTGGGTTGTTGTTGTCGCAACATCGGCATAATCCAATGGATTAGGATGCTGGCCACCAGCAACCAAACCTGCAAAATGCGCCATATCAACGAATAGCAATGCACCAACACTATCTGCGATTTCACGGAAACGCTTGAAATCCAATATACGTGGATAAGCAGAACCACCAGCAATAATCAACTTTGGTTGATGTTCTTTTGCCAACGCTTCAACTTGATCAAAATTAATCAAAGCATCGTCTTCATTCACATCATACTGAATAGCATTAAACCATTTACCAGATTGGTTAGGTGCCGCACCATGTGTCAAGTGACCGCCACAAGCAAGGTTCAAACCCAAAAATGTATCACCAGGTTGCAATAATGCTTGGAAAACACCTTGGTTAGCTTGCGCACCAGAGTGAGGCTGTACGTTTACATATTCACAATTGAATAATTTTTTAGCGCGATCAATTGCTAAATTCTCAGCAATATCAACTTTCTCACAACCACCATAATAACGGCGGCCTGCATAACCTTCCGCATATTTATTTGTGAAAACTGTGCCCATTGTTTCCATAACAGCGCGGCTCACAATGTTTTCTGAAGCAATCAACTCAATACCATCTTGTTGACGTTGGCCTTCTTCTACCAATGCGCTGTAGATGTCAGGATCTGTTTCTTGTACTTTTTTCTCAAAGAAACCATCAAATCCGAAAAGATCTGGACGCTCGCTCATAATGTCACCCTCTCTTAGTGTGATAAATCGACTTAGGATAAAGCCGAACGTGAATACTTCCCTTCCGACACCCCACGATGTTCTTATCATTCATCATGTCAGAATAGGCGTCATTCTAGGAATTGTTTGCTATGCTGATTGCGTCATAGCGACGAAAATCATGACATTTTAGCCACACGACGCTCATGACGACCGCCTTCATATTCCGTTTCCAAGAATGTTTTTAAGCAATCAATTGCTATTTCTTCACCAATAATACGTGCCCCTAATGCAAGAACATTCGCATTATTATGTAGGCGCGTTAATTTAGCTTCTGTGGCAGATTGACATAAAGCAGCGCGAATATGTTTATGACGATTAGCTGCAATAGATATCCCAATACCAGTTCCACAAATCAAAACCCCTGTCTCTACAGGACCTTCATTCAATGTAGATGTTAATTTGTCTGCAAAATCAGGATAATCCACAGAATCCTTGGTTAAAGGCCCTAAATCGAGCGCTTCATAGCCCCAATCTTCCAGTTTTGAAATTAAACTCGCTTTTAAATCTACGCCTGCATGATCAGACGCCAAAGCAATTGTCTTCTTTGACATGCCACCCTTTTCCTTTGTCCTAAATTGACAAGAAATAATAATTAGGAATTAATTACCGCCGCTGATAACATATTGTTGCGCAGAACTCTACGTTTTATTCGTGAAAACTGCAGTTTTCCTAATAGTTTTTCTTACAAATCACAAACTGGCCTAATTTTTGATAATAATCCGCTAATTAGAATTATTTGGTATTCATTCGAATCAATTAGTCGAATATTTCATTTTGCTATTGATTTTTT
>NZ_SMMC01000020.1 GCF_009711445.1 Curvivirga aplysinae
CTTACTAAATACATTATAATAACTTTTAAATTTTAATGGCGGTTGAAGTATATGTAATCTGTGAAGATAGCCGCCTAACTGAGCTTCATAACGTGTATTGATTGTATTCAGAGGAACTGTATCAATACGACCATTTAATAATTTAGTTATTTGAAGGCTATTTTTTGCAACCTTGTCTAAGGTTAAATTTGAAGACCAGAAACGATCTGTATATGATATCCCCTCAGTAGCCCCCACACGAAAGCCTATTAAATCTTCCAAGTGACCAGATCTGAATTCGTTCGCTCTATCAGCCCGAACAAAAAAGTTCCATGTAATATCGATATAAGAAATATCAGGATATATTAAGAATTTTTCACGCTCTAAATTTCGTGAAAACAGAAGCAACATATCTGCGCGACCCTGCTTAGCCTCAAGCAGCAATCTATTGTCAGACTCAATCAGCTCAATACGATATGGAATTTTCTCAGATTCAAAAAAAAGCTTAACGATATCGGCATCTATTCCCGCAGGTTTATTATCTTGCATAAATTTATGTGGTATCTGTGGATTTGCCATAACAACAAACTCAGATACTTTTAAATTTCTGGATTTTGCGTCAGCATCTGAGGCTAGAAAAGCAATTATGATCAAGCATGAAAAAAATAGAGTTTTGCGGAGCATTAGAAAGTTATCATCTAAATTTATATATCTCAAATTCTTCCTCCGGCTTTTATAGGTCATTTCAAACCTAATTCGCTATAATGCTAAACCTTCCCCCTAAAAAGCGACTAATTTAATGTTGCCATCAAGATGTCATATCGACCATCCTCACGATATCGCCTTAGTTTCTCATTAAAAAGTCGAACAATTTCCTCACTTGTCTCGACCCTTCTTGGAAAGAGTACATAGGAATGATTATTCAAAAACGGCTTGGGATGATGCGTAATACGTGCCTGATCCTCTATAGAAAGATATCGTCTTAAATCAGCATAGCCTACATTTATCTCTTGAGGGAACAGAGAGATGCGTCCTGTTAAAAGCTTCCTGAAATTTAAGTGAACATCTCCCAAACGTTCTATCCTAATAAGACCGGCCTCAATAGCTGCATCAAAAGCAGGCCCATAACTATACTTCGTCCCGCCGCCTATCCGATATTTTTCGATATCTTTGAGTGTCTTCCAATCAAAAGAAATATCTGTATTGTAAAAAAACACAAACTGTTCTGTCAAAATGGCGTCACTATAAATGAAATCTTCTTCTCTCTCCGCTTTATGCATCCAGACACCTGTTGCAGTATGAGCCCCTCTTGAGGTTTCTTCATAAGCGCGCCCCCATGGCAAAAACCTAAACTTAGCTTCTATCCCAATATCTTGAAAAATTTCCGTTATCGCCTGAGCCATAATACCGCCTTGAGGCAAATCCTCCGAGAGATAGGGGGGCCATTCTCCGACGGCGATCTCCACTTCGTCTAAGTCAGTCGTAATATTTTCAGAATGTGCATCAGATAACAGCCCCAGCATCAAAATTATGGGGAAGAGAATTAAATAGTTTATTTTGAACTTAACAATGGGCAATGTCAGGCCATTTCTCCAAGTGTAACAACTATCATATGCAAGTGTAGCACATGGTCTTTAAACTGTATATCTCCCCCCCC
>NZ_SMMC01000108.1 GCF_009711445.1 Curvivirga aplysinae
TAACCTCTAAAATAGTATAGTATATTCCAAGATGACTTTTGTCCTCTAGATTGGCTGTATAAAATGTTAAAATCATGCGAAATGCTTCTTAGAAAAGCTGAATTTCGCCTTGCCAAAGGCGATTTTGCCGGCGCTAATGTAATCCTCAGATCCATTGAAAATTGTGGGGCAGATGAACGAGATTGCCCCTTTAAATGTCAATGCCTTATAAATACTAAAAAGGTTCTGACAGCAAGGATCATGCGATCGACAAAAATACAATTCAAAGCTATTAACCCTAAGAATAACTAAGATAAAACTGAGCTTCAAAGCTATAACTATCTATAAAAATTGAAAATTTCACATAGCTTTCACACGTTCATTGATGACTCTTATTCAACTTCGGTATATAAATAACCATAAAGATGGATTTTCACCCTGTAGTAAACAGATGAAGATGAAGAGGGAAATATGATGTCAGGGCATGAACCACGGGATGTATATTCTGTAGAAAAAAAAGGACATGTAGACGTATCAGTAGCACCAAATTCAAGTGCTGCGTCTTTAGGGGGCGGTGCCGCACACGAAATCATTAATGCGATTTCAGCACTTCGTGAAGAAGTTGCAGAGATGAAATCCTTAATGGAAATGTCCGGCATGGAAAATGCGATACCTAGCGAAGATAACGGAAGTTTCATGGATCCGGAACAAGGCCATGATCTAGAGCTTCGTTTAGAAGTTGCACAGATGGTGCGAACCATCGCAAAAGCAAAAAATGAATTAGCACAAATTAAACATCCAAGTGCTGAAGACGACCGCCTAGAACAGGCTTCTTCTGAACTGGATGCAATTGTTATGGCAACTGAAACCGCCACTAACAACATTTTGGAAGCAACGGAAAGCATCGAAAAAGAATTAACACAAATTGCTGCTTTGGCACATGAAGATGAAGATATCGTAACCTTGTCAGATAAGATTGCATCTCACACAACAGCAATTATGGAAGCCTGTAACTTCCAAGATATTACAGGACAGCGGATCACCAAAGTTGTCACGACAATGCAGTTTGTTGAAGAACGTATCCGTTCGATGATTGATATTTGGGGCTTTGATGCCTTTTCCGAATTACCAGTCCCAACTGATGAAAGTGGTGAGGATGTTGATCCAGATGCGGATTTACTCGCAGGACCACAAATGGAAGGTCAAGGCATTAGTCAGGCCGAAATTGACGCTTTATTTGATTAATTTCAAATATCGACAAGAAAAAGCCCGGGTATTTCCCGGGCTTTTTTATTTCTCTGACGGATCTTTCTGTAAAGGTCGATCATCGTCGTCAAACAAAATACGATGTGCCGCACCATCTAAATCATCATACTGATCCGATTTTAACGTCCACAAAAATGCCAAAAGCCCTAAAAAACCAAGAGCTAATGCAATAGGAATCAAATAGAGTAAGCCACTCATGTTTCTGATTTACCTTTTGAAATCGTCCATCCCAAACGTAATGCGTTTACGATAACTACAATAGATGAGCTGGACATTGCTAAAGATGCGATTAACGGGGTTACAAATCCCATCACTGCTAATGGAATTGTAAAGATATTGTATCCCAATGCCAAAGCAAAGTTTTGCTTAACCAAAACATCACTCTTCTTTGATACATATAAGGCTTCAAATACTGGCTTCAATAAACGTCCTTGAAAAACGACATCCGCAGCATTTTGACTAATATCGGCAGCAGAGCTGGGAGATAAAGATACTGTTGCTGCTGTTAATGCAGGTGCATCATTCAAGCCATCCCCTACCATCGCAACATTAAGTCCTTCAGCACGTCTTTCTTCCAAGAACCTAAGCTTTTCTGTCGGGTTACAAGACGCCTTCCAATCCTTAATACCTAGTTGCTGAGCCACCAAGGAAACATTGCTTTCGCGGTCCCCTGATAACAAAACAATTTCATATCCTTGCTTTTTCAGTTTTCCGACTACTTCCTTTGCGTCTTCACGCAATTGATCAGAAAATTTAAAACAAGCGGTGCGTCCGGTTGGATACTGTAACCATAACTCTGGCCCTATAGAATTACCATCATCTTCCAGTTCTAACCATTTCCGTGATCCAAGACGATAGGTGCCGCCCTCACCTTCCCAAATCAAGCCACAACCGGTTTCTTCACGCACATCCTCAACAACAGGTTTAACAGTAGATCCTGCAGCCTTATGTAATGCTTTTGCTAATGGGTGACGGCTAAATCCGGCAGCTGCCGCTGCAATAGCTAAATCTTTATCATTCCAACTATCTTGCTTTAACAGCTCAAGATTACCTTCGGTCAAAGTACCCGTCTTATCAAAAACAATTAGATCTATCTTTGCCAGACGTTCAAGAGCTGACCCAGTTTTAAGCAACACACCATTTTTTAACAAGCGGCCAGCTGCAACGACCTGAACTACAGGTACAGCAAGACCTAATGCACAAGGACAGGTAATAATCAATACGGCAACCGACGTTAACAATGCCTGCTGCCAGCCCATGTTAAAGAACAAAGTCCAACCGAAGAAGGTTAAAGCTGCCAATGTATGAACGACTGGCGCATAAGCTTTTGCAATGCGATCTGCAAGTGTCACATAATCAGCACGACGTTGTTCTGCATGTTCCATCAAACGACAAATTTCTGCCAATAATGTGGACTCACCAACTTGCACAACCTCCAAAGTCAAAGGTTGTCCTAAATTCATACTACCAGCAAAAACACGATCACCAATAGTCATGCTTTCTGGTAAACTTTCACCCGTTATCACACTACTATCAACATCCGAAGAACCAGCAACAATGCGCCCATCCACTGAAATACGTTCACCAGCGGCAACAAGTACACGATCCCCTTCCTGAACTTGGTCAGGAGTAACCACCTTAATACCACCGTCATCTTGAATAACTGAGACCGCCGTTGCATTTAAAGAAAGCATATGTTCCGCAACCGCACGCGCTTTACCACGTGCACGATGATCCAGATAACGTCCTACCAATAGGAAAAACATTAAGGTAATCGCAGAGTCAAAATAAGCATGATCTGCACCGCGCATGGTTTCAGACAAACTCATACCAGTTGCTAAGACAACAGCCAATGAAATCGGAACATCCATATTGGTACGTCCCTGCTTCAAGGCAGAGATAGCAGAATCAAAAAATACACGCCCAGAATAAATAATTGCAGGGATCGCAATAAGTGCAGATAGCCAATGCATCAAACTACGTGTATGCGGCCCCATATCGGAAAAATGTCCAGACCAGATAGAAACGGAAAGCAGCATCACATTAGACGCCGCAAACCCCGCAACTGCCATTGCTTTTAACAATGCTTTGTCGCGATCATCTTTCCCTTTTTCAAGCATTGCGGCACTATAAGGAACACCTCGATATCCTTTGCGGGCAAGTACAGTCAGGATCTCATAGACATCTGTCTTTGTTTCATCCCATTCAACAACCAAGCGATTGGTTGAGAAATTAACCCGTGAAGACTTAACACCATCATGTTGTTTTAATGCCGTTTCGATAGTTTGAATACATGCACCACAATGAATACCATCCACTAAAAAACGCATGCGGATCACTGTTTCATCCACACGTTCCTCAAATGGGGTTAGATCACTAGGTATTTGGCTTGTAATATCGATGTCTTGTCCGTCGATTGTCACGACGGGGCAACAGGCACCAGCGATCATTTCAGACATTTATTGACGAATTCCTTCTTCATCTACGAAAAAGCGATTCACTTCCTGATAATCAGCATCATTTGTGCGGATATCCTGACGAATATCCCATTGACCAGAAAGTGGAAACTCCAGAGCAGCCTCATACTGCCCCGGCGTTGTTTCCTGAAGTTTCACAACTTGGTCATAACCATGATGAGTTGGACGAATAGCAGTTACTTGAACATCAGCAAACCGAATAGCGTCGCCATTCTGGTCTTTTAAATTCAAACTAACCTTTGCCAAGAAGCCAGCAATCGGGACAAGTTTTAAATCTTTTTGCCAACCTAGAGCTTGCATGGCTTCAGCCCCGTCTAAGTTATCATTGTAAGACAGACCTTTCAGATAATGGTTCTTGGTTTCCAAACCAGTCCATGTAGATAGAGCAACAAAGACCATCGTGCCATTAGCAGCCAGAACAACCGCAAAAAAAGCAAAAAAGTAATATGGAATAATACTCTTCTTTTTCTTTGGTTCATTATCATTACTCATGACGCTATCCACCATTGTTATTATCCTTACTTCGTTATGAAATTTATAGCTTATTTCTTAGGTCCATTAAAGGTTGTCTGATGTTTCTGGTTCTCTCGAAGTTCATTCAAGATATCCAAACTACCATCAGAATAACCTGGGTCCATTTCCACAAAACTGAACGTTATTTCGGTTTTATCAGATTTCAGTTCTTTTCTCGGTACAGCAACGAAGACATGCACTGCTTTCACGTCATCAGGCTGTACTTCAATCACAATTGATCTTGTCTGTTCGATTGCGCCAGATAGCTTCATAGTTGGATTTTCCAACCCTTCAATATTTAATAAGAAACTGCGAAGATGCTGAGTCTTATTTAATATTTTCACCTCATATCCATTCCGGATTGATCCATCCTTCAAGGTTACAAATACAGGCTGGCGATCTTTTAAAATATTCACTTCAAGATGCTCGCGTGTGCCGAAGGTATATAAAATTACTCCGGTAACCAATGTCAGCAAAATTGCATAAAAAATAGTTCTGGGACGTACCAGTTTGCGCTTTACTGCTTTCCCATCGGAACGTGCAATCTGTCTATTCACAGAATCATACGCAATCAATCCTTTGGGCAGCTTCAGTTTCTCCATAATATTATCGCAGGCATCAATACATAGCCCACAACCAATACATTCTAACTGATTACCGTCGCGAATATCGATCCCCATGGGGCAAACCACCACACAGTTACCACAATCAATACAATGTCCACGGTTACTATAATCTCCATCACGCGCCGGTTTTGCTCGCGGTTCACCACGCCATGTTTCATAAGTCACGATCATGGAATCTTCATCAGTCATTGATCCCTGAATACGTGGCCATGGACACATATATGTACAAACTTGCTCTCGGCCGAAACCTGCGAGCAAATATGTAGTCACAGTAAATAATCCAATAAAGAACAAAGAATTACCGGTAATTTCGCCCTTAAAGAATAAGTCATTGATAAAGGTCGGCGCATCGACAAAATACATGATCCAAGCGCCACCGGTTAACAAGGCGATATACAACCAGATAAAATGCTTAATCACACGTTTAAAAATTTTGTCTTTTGAATAAGGCGCCTTATCAAGGCGTATGCGCGCAGCCCGGTCCCCTTCAATGATCCGTTCAACCCATACATAAAGATCGGTCCAAACAGTTTGTGGACAAGCAAAGCCACACCAAACACGACCGAATAACGCGGTGGCGAGAAATAAACCCAAGGCAGCAAGGATTAAAATCCCAGTGATATAATAAACTTCTTGTGGCCAAATCTCGATCCATAGGAAATAGGCACGTTGTGCCGAGATATCGATTAATAATGCTTGATCAGGGATACCCGGACCACGGTCCCAACGGAACCAAGGTGCAATGTAATAAAAGCTCAATAGAGCAATCATTGCGACCCATTTCAATTTGCGGAATGCACCCCATACACGTTTGGGATGGATTTTAATCTGCTTCGCATATAGAGGAGCAGGTTTTTCTTTCTCTGCAGCTGCCCCAGCTTTATCAGCAGGTGCATATACCGCTTTCGTTTTATTTTTTAAATTCCTGATCATTTCTTAAATCCGTTCAAAAAAATGGCCCTGCCCTCGAAAGGCTTCGAGAACAGGGCTCATTTCATTGGATATGAAGTCGGTAAATACTTACCGACGGTGGTATTTACTCACCACCACCCTGTGCATGAACATAAACTGTCAGCATTTTGATTGTCGCTTCATCGAGGCGTCCGCCCCAAGCTGGCATCACACCATGTTGTGGTCGATGAATTTGCGCTCTAACAGAGTCAAAATCACTACCATATAACCAAACTTGGTCATTCAGTGCTGGGGCACCTTGCTCACGATCACCAGATCCATCAACCGCATGACAAGATGCGCAGTTATCTGCGAATATTGTTGCACCGGCTTTTGCAGATGCTGCGGATGTTGGTTCTTGACCGGAAAGCGTTAATACATAATCCGTTACCTCTGTAATCTGAGCGGGTTCCAGAAGTTCATCTGTACCAAATGCAGACATTTCAGAATAACGAGAATCTTCATCTTGATCCCAGCGAATACCATGTACAATAGTTTCGTGAATGGCTTCCAAATCACCGCCCCATAACCAATCATCATCGATTAGGTTAGGATAGCCTGGACCACCAACACCGCCACCACCGTGACAGGGCACACAATTTTCTTTAAATGCTGCACCACCACCAACGACGGAGAAGCTCAACAAATCAGCATCGTTACGAATTGCTTCCAAAGAAGACGTTTCGATACGATCCAAATATTCCTTTTTTGCGTCCTTAGCTGCCGCAATTTCTTTAGCGACATTTATCCGATCAGAATAACCGACTGTGCCGCTGAAATATGTATCACCCAACGGAATAGATGGATAAACCACCATATAACCGATTGAATATGCAATACATGCGTAGAACACCCATAACCACCAACGTGGTAGCGGATTGTTCAATTCCGCAATGCCGTCCCATTCGTGACCAGTGGTTTCAACACCGGCAATGGGATCAATTTTCTTTTCCTCTGCCATGATCACGCTCCTTTGCGATGGTTAGGTTCGTCTTCCATTAAAGGAATATTGGCGGCTTCATCCATTTCTTTGTCGCGCTTCTTAGACGGCCACAAAGTCACAATCACGATGCCAATGAACAAAAGTCCGAGCCATAAATTCCAATAATCATTTGCTAACTTTACTAGAGTATCCATTAGAAAACCTCCTTACTGAACAAGGTCTTCAGGTTGATATTGTGTAAAGTCAACAAGTGTACCCAACATCTGCATGTAAGCGATCAAAGCATCTAATTCAGTTAAACGAGTTGGATCCCCATCAAAATCACCTACGACAGCTTTTGGATAACGTGCCAACAAATCATCCCAATCCGCATCTGGATCAGCTTGCGCCAATAAGTCAGCTTGTGCTTCAGCAATCATTTCCTCGGTGTATGGAACACCTGTATATGACAACGCTGTCAAATGATCCGCTGCATTGTCCATGTCCAGATCGCGCTCAGCCATAAATGGATAGCCAGGCATAATGGATTCTGGAACAACATCACGTGGATTGATCATATGAAGTACATGCCAATTGTTGGAGTATTTACCACCAACACGTGCCAAGTCAGGACCTGTACGTTTAGATCCCCATTGGAATGGGTGATCATACATGGACTCAGCGGCCAAGCTGTAATGACCATAACGCTCAACCTCATCACGGAACGGACGAATTTGTTGAGAGTGACAGTTATAGCAACCTTCACGGATGTAGATATTACGCCCAGCAAGTTCCAAAGGTGAGTAAGGACGAACACCTTTTACTTTCTCAATCGTACTTTCAATTGTGAATAATGGAAGCACTTCTACGAGCCCACCAATTGCAACTGTAATCAAAATACATACAGTCATAATTGCTGCGTTTTTTTCGATAATTTTATGGTTAAAAATCATTGATCAAGCCCTCCTTATTCAGCCGCTACAGCAACTGCTGCATATGGCTTTTCTGAACGAAGGTCACCACGGATTGTTCGGAAAATGTTATATGCCATCAAAATACCGCCCAACAGGAAGAGAACCCCGCCGATACCGCGAATTACATAGTAAGGATGCATCGCTTCCACTGTTTCAACGAAACTGTATTGCAAGAAACCTAAGCTATCATAAGAACGCCACATCAAACCTTGCATGATACCGCTTACCCACATCGCACAGATATAAAGCAAGATACCAACAGTTGATAACCAGAAATGGTAAGAAACAAGACGGATGGAATATAGACGTTCACGGTTCCACAATACTGGTACCATGTAATATAAAGCACCGAAAGAAATCATCGCAACCCAACCCAAGGCGCCGGAATGAACATGCCCAACAGTCCAGTCTGTGTAATGACTTAATGCATTCACCGCACGAACAGACATCAATGGACCTTCAAATGTGGACATACCGTAGAAGGCAATGGATGTAACCATCAAACGTAAGATTGGATCAGTACGTAGCTTTTCCCATGCACCTGACAAAGTCATCAGACCGTTAATCATACCACCCCAGGATGGCATCCATAACATTACAGAGAAAACCATCCCCAATGTTTGAGACCATTCAGGTAATGCAGTATAATGTAAATGGTGAGGACCAGCCCAGATATATAAGAAAATCAAGGCCCAGAAGTGAATGATAGACAAACGATAAGAATAAACCGGACGCTCAGCTTGCTTTGGCACAATGTAATACATCATCCCCAAGAAACCAGCTGTCAGGAAGAAACCAACTGCATTATGACCATACCACCATTGTGTCAAAGCATCCTGTACACCTGCAAATAGGGAATAGGATTTTGAGCCAAAGAAAGAAACCGGAACCGCCAAGTTATTTACAACATGCAACAAGGCCACAGTCACGATAAAGGCAAGAAAGAACCAGTTTGCTACGTAAATATGTTTCTCTTCACGGCGCATCAATGTGCCGAGGAAAGATGTCAAATAAACAACCCACACCAAGGTCAACCAAAGGTCAACATACCATTCAGGCTCCGCATATTCTTTACCAGATGTAACACCGGTTACGTAACCAACAGCCGCCATTACAATAAAAAACTGATAGCCCCAGAAGATGAAACGGCCAGTAGCTCGTCCACCCCACAAAGGTGCGCGACATGTTTTTTGAACAACAAGAAGGGAAGTACCGATTAATGCGGACCCCCCGAAAGCGAAAATGGCTGCACTTGTGTGCAACGGACGTAAACGCCCGAATGACAACCATTCCAAGTCAAAGTTAAGCGCGGGAAACGCCAGCTCAAATGCAATATAAACACCTGCTGCAAAAGCTACGACTCCCCAAATGGTTGCTGCAATTGCGAAAAGCTTCACAACATCCAAATCATAGGGAATAGCTCCAACACCTGTGCTTGCATTATTATTAGCAACCACTGCCTGGCTCATATTCGATCCTCCAGGTTATAAATTATTGTCCTGATATTATCCCAGTATCAGGGCGTACTATTAGTCAAACACACTAATAGTCCAAATCCCCGTTACACAACATTGACCCATGTCAAAGTCATGAAAGAAAGACGCTGTTAAATGTGAGAAAGATTTAATTAATCAAGACCACCTTGGTGTAATCACACCTATATTTTCCGATGCAATGGGAGGGGCTTTACTATTTTCCCAAATTGCATAAAATTATGGTGATTTTGCACTGCGGTATTTAAGTGACATTTAATTTAAAGGATATGCAAAATGTCTAACTGGATCGTCGGAATTCTAATGGCCCTACTTTCGTTTCTGGGCCTTGTTACAGCTAGCCAAGCGATTGATGCGACAATGGCATGGAGTGGCATGTTTTTATTTGTAGCCTGCTTGCTTTTTGTCTACGGTCATCTCGCAACAGCAAAATAAAAGTGACCTCATTTACAAATACAAAAAGCTCGGAATTTGCCGAGCTTTTTAATTTCTAGCTATTCTTTTCTTTTTCCAAAAGAATGTCTACAGCTTGGGCAAGTGCATTTACCACAGCTCGCGCCGTTTGGTCACCTTCCCCCTTTCTATTTTCCTTATAAACCAATTTAATTGCTTCTAGATGCTGAAGAATTAGAGGAAACGAATAATTTTCCTTATCTTTACGGTTGGCTGCATATTTACAGAAAGATGTACCAATTGCACTGATCAATGGAAAATCAAAAGACCCTCCCTGTCCACGCATATTATGAACGATAGAATAAACAGCGTCCAAATGCCTTATGTCATTATCCTTCTCAAAAAGTGACGTTAGTCTTTCTATTTCCATTATGTCTTCGCCGAGTTTATCCGCATATTCATTTTTTAGCTCGAGGAAAACTTCGTCAATTTCTGCAAAGGCTTTTTCTGGATCGACCCCACCAAAATCCGGTACGATATCTCGCAGATTTCGCGGATTTTCAGTCGACATAGAAGACACTTCTTCAATTTGATCAGGGATTTGAGTTTTTACTGACATATTCATTTCTTACTATTGGACGCCGCTTCTACATATCGGCGTTCATTGCCACTATACATCGATCTTAATCGTCTACGGTCCAGGCCAAAAAAATTATCTGATCGAACATAACTTCGTGGGTTCTCAATGACCGAAACTAATCTCGTATATAACACGCGTGCCGAAACCGGTTTCGCCACAAATTCCGTCACACCAAAATCTCTAGCGGCTAAAACACGCTTTTTTTCCGTGTAAGCCGTTAACATAATGACGGGAATCAGGGGGTCTGGTGAGTTTTCGTCATTCCGTAATTTTTCTATGAATTCTTCTCCGTCCATCGGAGACATTTCCCAATCAGAAATGACGATATCAGGTTTAAAATTATAACATTCATGGAGACCGTCATACCCATCTTTAGCGAAACCTATATGTTCCACACCTAAGACGCGCAGCATTCTATCCATGACTTTTCGCATAAACTTACAATCATCAACGACTAGAATACTTAGCTTTCTAAAATCATACCTCTTTGTATCCATTAGGTTCACACATTCCCCCATTCTTATTTTGAAGTCATGATTTTCGATACTAGCATAATACAAGACATATCAC
>NZ_SMMC01000188.1 GCF_009711445.1 Curvivirga aplysinae
TATACAAAATAAACCAATCTGTTTATATTAAATTATGCAAAATTCGAAACGACAACATATTATTGAAAGCGCACTTCCCCTATTTAATGAATATGGGTTCCATAATACGGGTGTTAATTTGATTATGGAAAAAGCTAGAATTTCAAAGAAAACTCTCTATGCGCATTTTCGAACTAAAGACGATTTAATCGCAGCTGTCCTTCAATATGGGGATGCTATATCTCGAAATAATTTCATGCGAGTCGTCGATAAATCTTCAGAAGATCCAAAAGAAAGATTACTAGCTGCCTTCGATGCGACAAAGGATTGGTTTAATCAAAAAGATTTTTTTGGTTGCACGTTTGTAAATGTGATCGCTGAATATTCAGAAGATACCAGTCAGATTCGTAATATTTGCCAACAATCCAAAAAACTGAAACGTGACTATCTTTACGAAATTTGCCTTGAAGCAAACCTTAAAACGCCAGAGGCTTTAGCTGACAAACTTGCGCTCTTAATTGAAGGCGCCACGGTGACTGCGCAAGTTTCCAAATCTGACGAAGCTGCCAATACCGCAAAAATGATTGCCGTCCAATTAATCGAAGCTGCTTCGCCATAAGCCTAAAAGAAACTATAGGGATCAATATCAACCTGAACTCTGACGGATGAAGGAATCTTCTGGGCATTCAACCAGGGCTTCAATAATTTCTGGACAGAAATATTTTTACTTACCTTCAACAACATACGACGACGATGCTTCCCTCTTAAGACGGCCAAAGGTGCAGGCGTTGGTCCCAAAACAATAATCCCCTCGCCAAATGGGGCAGATTGCGCAAGACGCTTACTGACTGCATTGACCATATCCGGATCAGGGCCAGAGATAATTAAAGCAGCCAAGCGACCATAGGGCGGCATTTCCGCCGCCTCTCGCTGCTCTGCCTCAGCAGCCATAAACCCATCGCGATCCCCATTTGCAAGTGCGGCCATCACAGGTTCTTTTACATTACTGGTCTGAATCATCACACGCCCCGGACGATCAGAACGCCCCGCACGGCCTGCCACCTGATGCAAGAGTTGAAAACATCTTTCAGAGGCACGAAGATCACCGCCACTCAATCCCAAATCCGCATCAATCACCCCCACAAGTGTTAAATCCGGAAAGTGATATCCTTTTGCCACAATCTGCGTGCCAATTATCACATTGGTTTCATGCGAGGTCACCCGATCCACAAATGCAGAGGCCGCCACAGGTCCATATAAAGTATCAGAGGTCACAACTTCCACACGGGCATCAGGTAATAAATTTGAGACCTCTTCCGCCAAACGCTCCACCCCCGGACCACAAGCACGAAAACTATGCTGATCATTACATTCCGGGCATTCTGTAGGCATAGGGGCCTGATATCCACAATGATGACATTCAAGACGATTTGAAAAACGATGCTCCACCAACCACGCGGTACAATTGGGGCATTGCAAACGATGCCCACAAGTATTGCAAAGTGTAAGAGGCGCATATCCCCGACGGTTCAAGAACAACAAGACTTGCTCACCTTTGTCGAGCGTTTCTTTAACCGCATCTGCAAGTGGTGGGGATATCCATTGCTGTCGTCCAGGCTTATCTTTTAACAGATCAATTAAGGTCACTTCCGGTAAAACGGCCTGACCATGTCGTTCAGGCAGAACCAAATGATCAAAGCGCCCTTGAGATACATTAATCGTTGTTTCCATAGATGGTGTTGCAGAGGCCAATACCACGGGACAATTTGTAATCTGCCCACGCACGATCGCCATGTCCCTTGCATGATAGATCACGCCATCTTCTTGCTTGAAAGATGCTTCATGCTCCTCATCCACAATTATCAAACCAAGATCAGCAAATGGAAGATGCAACGCAGAGCGCGCACCAACAACGACTTTTAACCGACCCGCAGCAATCGCTTGCCAACAATCACGTTTTTTACTTCCGCCCACATCAGAGTGCCATTCACCCGGACGTACACCAAAGCGAGCTTCAAATCGTGATAGCCATTGTGCGGATAAAGCAATTTCAGGCAGCAGGATGAGTACTTGTTTATTCTGACGTAACGTTTCGGCTATTGCCTCAAAATAAACTTCTGTTTTACCGGACCCGGTCACACCATCTAACAAAGACACTGCAAATTTATGCTTCTTCACTTCTTCACAAATATGATCTGCAGCGTTTTTTTGCGCTTCTGACAATTTGAAACCTGTACTATCAGGATGAGGTTCAGGCCATAATCCACCAACAGGGATCATAATTGCATCCAGCGCATCTGCCGCCATTAACCCTTTTACCACGGAAGCTGACACCCCTGCCTCTCGCGCAATATCGGCGGATGACATAGGCGGGAATTCACGCACGACATTTAAAACCCGCTGACGGGCCGCAGTCATTTTTATAGAAATCTCCCCCTCTTTCGCGGTCAGAAGATATTTTGGCTTTTGCGGTTCAAAAACAGCGGGCACAGACATCGCCATTCGTAAAACAGCACCCGGAGCCGCTAAACAATAGGCCGCCATCCAATCTACAAATTTCCGGTTGGCTTCAGGCAAACGTCCAATATGAAGGACACTGTCTATATCTTTTAATTTTGAGGCCGCAACATCACTTTCTTCCGCATAGCCCCATACCACCCCAATCAATTTTCTTGGGCCAAGCGGGACTTTCACAAAATCACCGGGTGTCAGATCCATACCGTCAGGCACACCATAATCATATGTTCCAGCCAAAGGCAGCGGTAAAAGAACTTTTACCCGTGTTTTCTCTGCCCCCTTGACGAAGGGGTCATCTTTGGCGAAAAGGTCCTGTGAATATTGATCCGATGGGGCCATGAAACTGGTTTCTTCTGGTTGTTGCGAAAGTTTTACAATTTAAGACTAGGCAGACTAGAGCGATTCGGACAGAATTAATCATATGAGGCGAGCTCCCTCCACCCTTTTTTAACGGAAGAGATAAATGAAATTCTTCGTAGACACCGCAGATATCGACGAAATCAAAGACCTTAACAGCACAGGCTTGGTTGACGGCGTAACAACAAACCCATCCCTGATCGCACAATCCGGTCGTGATTTCTTAGAAGTTATCCAAGAAATTGCAGCTGTTGTTGACGGTCCGGTAAGTGCAGAAACAGTTGCACTTGACCATGAAACAATGCTGAAAGAAGGCCTAAAACTTGCTAAACTAGCTGATAATATCGCTGTTAAAGTGCCATTAACAGCAGATGGCTTGAAAACATGTAAAGTCCTATCTGACGAAGGCATTCCGGTGAATGTGACATTATGCTTTTCTGCTGGTCAGGCGTTGTTAGCAGCAAAAGCAGGCGCTGCGTATATTTCACCATTCGTTGGACGTTTAGATGATATCGGTCTTGATGGTATGGATTTGATCGCAGATGTTTGTCAAATTTATGCAAATTATGATTTCAAGACAGAAGTATTGGTTGCTTCTATCCGTGGCCCGGGTCACGTGATTGAAGCCGCTAAAATGGGTGCTGATGTTGGCACTCTTCCACCAAAAGCATTGCGTGCTCTGTATAACCACCCATTAACAGATAAAGGATTGGATGCCTTTATGAAAGATTGGGAAAAAACAGGTCAAACAATTCTGTAATTTCTTTTAGGGCAGGCAAGCATATTTCTTGTCTGCCTTATTTCTTTGATGTTGGAGAGATTTTCAAATGGCAGAACATACCATTCGCGCTGCAAATGAAAACCTGACTGCGGAAATAGTTGCTGACTATTTACGGGATCATCCTGATTTTTTATCTGGCTTTCCTGACTTACTTGGCATTTTGCAACCACCTTCCCGCGAAATGGGTGAAGGAGTAAGCGACCTCCAGCAAACAATGATCCATCGATTGCGTGATCAGGTAGAACGCACCGAAGATCTCGCCAATGTTATGATTGTTAACAGCCGCGACAACCTATCTAGCACTACACAGATTCATGAATGTGTTTTGCAACTGATGTCTACCGAATCCTTTGAGGAATTATTAGAAGTTATCAGCCGCGATCTACCTCAGATTCTGGAACTTGACTGTGTTGCTTTATGTGTCGAGAATGATGATATGAGTATGCCACCAATTGATGGCTTACGAGTCATTCCGACGACTCTCATTGATTATCTGCTGCCCGATGGAGAAGTTATCGCCTTACGTGACAACACCATGCCAGATCCAAATGTTTATGTCGAAAAATTTGAAGTGGTAAAATCTGAGGTTTTGGTGCGTTTAGAAATTTCACCAGAAGTTCCTCCGGCATTATTGGCATTTGGTAGTAGTGACCCAGAAAGATTTGACCCCGGCCAAGGTACTGAACTTATTCTTTTCCTTGCACAATCCATTTCCGAACTCATCCGTATCTGGCTTGCCCTACCAAGTCCTGAAGTCATTTTTGGTGACGATGACGACCAATAACCCTTGTCTGGATGAGTTAAGCAAAAGGTCAGATGTCAAGTTCACTTATGTAACCTTAACTTGGAAGCGTGCCCTTAAGAAAACAAAAATCGGTGACGTGGATGGAACTGTTAACAGGATCTATCAAAAACACCATCCCGCTACATTACGACAGAATGGTGTTCAATACTTGGAGTAATAATTACTGAAAGGATCTACTGAACCAAGGCTAAAACATCTTTGGCCATTTGTTCTGGCTTACTGCCATGCTTGAACATGGTTACAAACTCACCATTAGGATCCATTAGATATGTAAAAGCAGAATGGCTCATAACATAGTCACCATCTTCGTCCGGTTCTTCTTTATTAAAATAAACGCGATAAGCTTTTGCTGTTTTCGCAATTTCAGGTAATTCACCTGTTAAACCAACCATACGTTCATGGAAATGATCTGTATATTCTGCAATGGCGTCGGGCACATCACGTTCGGGATCAATAGTAATGAAAATTGGCGTTATTCTACTCGCTTTATCATCATCTTCATCTTCCATCATCGCCATTGCCTCTCCCATGACAGCAAGGTCGGTCGGACAAACATCAGGACAATAAGTAAAACCAAAATAGATCAACATATATTTACCAGCAAAATCTTTTTCAGTTACTGGTTTTCCGGCTTCATCAATCAAATTAAACGGACCACCTAATTCTACCTGTCCCATCGCCAAAGAGGAATTACTGCTCTTTTGTTGCGTTTGATACAAATATAAATATGTTGCAATCAACGCAGCCGCAGCCACAGCAAAAATCGCCATAAAGGCGGGCGACAGAATCAAGCGTTTCATAATTACTAATCCTTTAAACCGTTACATCCGAATAATCGGACATCATCTGCGATAGAAATAGGCAGCTATCCAAATAATTGCAAGTCACGAAATCGTAATAATAAACCACTTTTGCCACGTTGATTTCCTATTGATGCCCCAATTGTGCCTTAATTGGAATTGATTGTAGCATACTAGAAATTCCATTATGTTATGTAACAACCAAAGTTGAATGAGGGACTGGCATAAGCCAGACACAAAATGAGCCATAAGATTGCACTTGTCGACGACGATCGTAATATCCTGACTTCCGTTTCCATCGCCTTGGAATCAGAAGGTTTTGAAGTAGTCACCTATAATGACGGGGAAACTGCACTGGCAGGAATCAACACCGGCACCCCCGACCTGGCTGTCCTCGACATCAAAATGCCACGTATGGACGGCATGGAGTTATTACAACGTTTGCGCAAAACCAACACAATGCCTGTCATCTTCCTTACCTCAAAAGATGACGAGGTAGACGAACTCCTTGGTTTACGGATGGGGGCTGATGACTATATCAAAAAACCCTTCTCTCAACGCCTTTTGATTGAACGTATTCGCGCACTTCTACGCCGTAAAGAACTAGAAACCAGCGGCGGTGATAATTCCGCAGGCGGCGTCATGACACGTGGTAAACTGGTATTAGATTCTGATCGCCACATTTGTAGCTGGAACGGAAAAGTGGTGAACCTAACTGTGACAGAGTTTTTATTGATCAAAACATTAGCGCAACGCCCAGGTCACGTAAAAAATCGTGATCAATTGATGGATTCTGCCTATGGCGAAAATATCTATGTGGATGATCGTACAATTGATAGCCATATCAAACGCCTGCGTAAAAAATTCCGTGATATCGACAATGAATTTAATGAAATTGAAACCCTCTACGGGGTGGGTTATCGTTATAAAGAACCAGCCTAAAACCACTTCATTAAACGAATAATATGTTAAAAGCTGACCCCGCTAAGGCGCCCAATAAAACTCTACAACCGGAAAAAGGCTCGACGGTCAAAAAGTCCCGCTTTTTGACGCCTTTGGCACGTAAAATTTTAGCAATTAATATGCTAACGCTCGCCATACCGGTTGCAGGGCTTCTATATCAAGGCGTGTATAAGGACCAATTAATCCAGCAAGAATTAGAAGCCTTACGGACACAGGGTGAAATATTTTCCGGTGCATTAGGTGAAGCAGCAATCACTCGCTTAAACACTGGACAAGAAATTTTAAATCTGGTGCCTGCTCGACATATTATTCATAGATTATCTGTTCCGGGCCGCGTTCATGCCCGCCTGTTTTTGAATGATGGAAAACTAGCCGCAGATAGTGAAAGGTTAGGTGGACTCAATCAAATCGTTGAGGTCGAAGACTTACCTGAACATGATTCCACAGCCGAACAAATCCTAGAACCATTCTTGGAAATGATGGAAAACTTAACGGAATTCACATCCAGTCATGATCTCCCTCTCTATCCAAACAATGCCATTCCTGTTGCCAGTGATTTTCCAGAAGCACAAAACGCGCTACGCGGTGGAATCACAGGCGTTGTCAGGCAAAAATCAAATGGAAACTTGGTTCTATCAGTCGCCTTTCCAGTTCAGCGATATTATCAAATTGCGGGCGCATTAATGCTTTCAAAAGGTGGGGCAAAAATTGACGCTGCCATGCGCGAAATTCGCTTTAATCTATTAATTTTATCCGGGCTCGCCTTTGTCCTAACCATCAGCTTATCGCTTTATTTAGCAGCTAGTATCGTTAGTCCTATCCAACGTCTAGCCCATGCAGCCGAAAGAATTCGCGAAAATGTGGGCCGACAAGATGATATCATTCCAGACTTCACCTCTCGTCGAGATGCGATTGGTGAGTTATCAGGTGTTTTAAGAGAGATGACAGATGCATTACGAAAAAGACTATCCGCCATTGAAAGCTTTGCCGCAGATGTATCTCATGAGATTAAAAATCCTCTAACTTCTCTTAAAAGTGCCGTTGAAACTTTATCCTTTGCCAAAGATGAAGCACAAAAGAAAAAATTACTGCGGATCATTGAAGATGATGTTACGCGGCTTGATCGTTTGATAACCGACATTTCTGATGCCTCGCGTCTTGATGCTGAATTATCACGAACAGATGCAACGCCTGTCAACATGGCAGAAATGCTTGATACCCTCGTTGATATGCATAACACAACGGCCGAAGAAAGAAACCGTCCACAACTTCATTTAGATTGCCTTGGGAATGGTCCTTTTATGATCCAAGGGATAGAAGGGCGACTTGTGCAAGTTTTCAGAAATTTATTTGGTAACGCAGAAACATTTTCCCCTGACAACGGACGTATCTCAATACGCTTAGAAAGTAGCGACAAACAAATAACGATCACGGTAGAAGATGAAGGCCCTGGCATACCTGAGAATAAATTAGAGGCAATCTTTGATCGCTTTTATTCTGAGCGACCAGAGGGGGAAGCATTTGGAAAACATTCCGGTCTTGGCTTAGCGATTTCCAAACAAATTATCGATGCTCATCATGGTCGCATTTATGCCGAAAACCGACATAATCCTGACGGCAGCCCCAAAGGAGCACGCTTTATTATCAAGCTTCCTATGAGCAATTAATTCTTCTAAATATTGCTCTCATATGCCATGGATATACTGGGTGATATAATTTAATTTCTAGGGGAAAAAGAATATTCGGATTTAAGGCTCTTTGCCTCTTATATTTAGTCATTGGTGTCAGCTTTAACATATCCACTGTATCTGCAAGTGACTTACCAAAAAAAATTACGTTATCGACAACTGAATGATGTCCTTATACTTGCCCCAATAATTTTTCCTCTAAAGACGAAATCACAGAAGGCCTATTTGTTGAATACTTAACTTCTATTTTCGATTGGACAAATAACTTTTTGCAGCGCTTAGATAGCACCTTGGCTAAACTGGCGAACCCAAAACTTCTTTCTGAATTAATTACCAAATACACCCACTAAACAAATAGAAAAGCCCATGATACAAATCATGGGCTTTTCTTTGGCAAGAGTAACAAACTATATCTTTCTAAGGTGGGGCAAAACCAACCACGACATAGCTCATTACAGAGAGAGCTCTTTGTTTTGGAATTACTGTAAATTAAGCAACTTCCCCGGCAGCTTCCACACGACCAAGGATCGTCAAAGCACGGCTTCCTTGATCTACAGATTGAAAATCATGAGCCGCCATATCTTTATGCAATTTACCCTGCCATGCAGAAATCATATCCAAGGTAATTTTATCTTCCTCCAGAGCGCCGGAACGTTTTACCGGACCATCTGTCAGAATACGATGGTCACGGCGATTAATCGCACCTGCATCCAACAATAATGCCGCTAAGCGACGATTATCATCACGTGTCATATTACGTGGGTCAAATTTGCGATTGGCTAAACGAAATACCGCTTGAGTGTCAATTTTTACCGATGTCTCAAACCCATCAGGCAAATAATGCCGAGGCGCAGATCGTTTTACAGAAGATGCAGAAACACGTTCACGAGAAGGCGTCAGCAAATAAGGCTCTTGTGTTGTGCGGCTTAGCGCCTCTTCACGAGTCCAACCAAGCGCATTGAAAATATGTCCTAGCTTCATTTTTTGCCTCCTTAAATCTCTGAAAAACACATACTGAGATTAAGAAAGCAATTTTAATGCCACTCAGAACTATCAATCAGGAAAATTTCATCAGGAAGGAAACAATCTTACGAACACGATCAGAAAAAAGTTTCGGTGTATAATAGCTTCCAGCCACTCTTTTGGAAATTTCTGAACGTGTTGGATAAGGTAAAATCATTCCCGCAATATCTCCGATCTTTAATCCTTTTGAAATCGCCAAACACCATGGAGCAATTAATTCCCCTGCCCCATCACCGACCATGGTGCATCCGAGGATCTTACCTTTTTTATCAACAATAGCTTTTGCAAAACCTTTTGTTTTACCTTCTGCCTGCGCACGGTCATTTTCTTTAAAATGCCATTCCAACATATCATAATTATCGGCATATTTTTCTTTGACTGTTAACTCATTCACACCCACTTGTGCAATTTCAGGGGATGTATAAGTTACCCAAGGAACGGCTGAATGACTCACTTTTGCAGGCATTTTGAAAAGCGCATTTCTAATAACGATACCAGCATCATATCCAGCCATATGAGTGAATTGATATCCACCAGTTACATCACCGATCGCAAAGACACGTTTATTACTACTACGTAGTCTTTCATCCACTTCAATCCCGCGCGGAGAGAACTTGATATTTGCTTTTTCCAAATCCAAACCATGCACATTAGGTGCTCGCCCGACTGCCATTAAGATATGACTTCCATCGATAACGGCTTGCTCACCATTTTTTTCAATTTTGACTTCAATACCGGCTGCAGTTTTTGCAACGGATTGCACAGATGTTCCTTCATAGAGATCAATGCCATCCGCGACCAACTGCTCTCGTACGACTTGAACAGCTTGTTCATCATCTTTGTTCAAAATAGTTAATGCATCCACAACCGAAACTTTGATCCCAAGTTGGGCATGTGCTTGCGCCATTTCTGCGCCAATAGGACCGCCGCCAATAACCACTAGATGATCTATTTTCTCTTCATTAAAGAAAATGGTTTCATTGGTGAAATATGGCGTATCTTCAACGCCTGAAATGGGTGGCACAAAAGCAGATGACCCAGTGGAAACGACAATGTATTTTGCCTGAATAATCGTGTCGTTTACTTGTACTTCACGCGGCCCAACAAACTTGCCCGCCCCCTGATAAACTTTGACACCCAGACCTTCAAAACGTTCCACGGAATCATGTGGTTCAATGGTCTTAATAACTGAGTCCACATGACCGCGTATTGCTGACATATCAATCTTGGGATCGTCATATGTAACCCCGAAATTTGCTGCATGTTTATGCGATTGCGCTGCGTGGGATGCTGCAAGCAAAGCTTTTGATGGCACACATCCATAATTTAGGCAGTCGCCACCCATTTTGCCTTTTTCAATTAAAGCAACAGAGGCCCCCATTTGCACAGCACCTGCGGCAACAGACAAACCACCGGATCCGGCACCAATCACACAAATATCAAATTTCACTGTTTCGGTCATAAGTCACCTTTTTCATTCTGATATCTATCATGTAAGGCATATGGTCCAAAAAATCCCTTAAACATTGCCTAACATTTCTGTGATCGGATCGGATTTTTTAGACGAGTGACTTGCTGACCACCTCAAAAACATCTCGGCTTAAACCATCCACATCTGCAACACGTTGTAGCGCAGATTTCATTTTTATTTGACGGCCCTCATCAAATCTTTTCCATTGCCCTAATGGCCCCGCTAATCGCGCAGACACTTGAGGATTCATCTTATCTAATCGGATGATAATATCAGCTAAGAAGTTGTATCCGGAACCATCTGCTGCGTGGAAGCGAACCATATTACCTATACAGAATGATCCGACTAAAGCACGTAGACGATTTGGATTATTAAAATTAAAGACAGGATGATCCATCAATGTTTTCACATCAGATAATACATCAGGATGTGAGGAGATTGCTTGTGCACCTAGCCATTTATCCATCACAATTGCATTATCTTTCCAGATGTCGTGGAAATGATCAAAAACAGCCTTTTTCATTTCGCCCGGATAATCGGTGATCAATCGCATACCTGCGACTGCGTCCGTCATATTGTCAGCGGCCTCATAATGAGCCTTCAGTAATGCAGGCGCTTCATTAGCATCCGCAGCCGCCATATAAGCCAAAGCTGTATTGCGAAGATCACGCAAACCTGCTTGTTCAGCTGTTGGTTCAAATACACCATGAACGGTGGAATGATCATAGATTTCTTCAAAAACAGCTCTATGCGCTGTTGCCACAGCAACACGCAAGGCTTCACGTGCTGCGTGAATCGCATCTACATCAATCAAATCCATTTGTTCTGAAACGAATTCTTCAGATGGTAATTTCAATGCACAGGCTTTAAAGGCAGGTTCTAAATCTTCATTTCTGGCGATATGCCCCATAGCGGCAACAAAGTCGTTATCAATACTGAAATCTTTTCCAGTCTGATATTCAGCAACCATCTTGGTTAAGAGCTCTGCGGCATATTGTTGACCGGCTTCCCAACGGTTAAAGCTATCATGATCATTCCCCATCAGAAATGCCATTTCAGCTTGGCTTTGGCCTGTTTTTAAATGAATAGGTGCAGTGAAACCTCGATTTAAAGATAACACAGGCTTCGTCACAACATTTCCAAATACAAATGTTTGTTCTTCTTCTTTTAAATGCAAAAGATGTTCACTTGCTTCAACACCGTCTAGATAGCATTTCTGATCTTCACCGGCTTCACCTAAAAGGCCAACACGTAAAGGGATATGTAGAGACTGCTTGGACGCTTGTCCTGCCGTTGGTTTTGTTTCCTGTCGTAAGGTCAAACTATAACGTTGCGTTTCTTGGTCATAATCCGCAGATTTCACATCCACATTTGGCGTGCCGGATTGACTATACCATAATTTAAAATGTGTTAAATCAAAGCCACTGGCATCCTGCATGGCTGCCACAAAATCATCACATGTAACTGCTTGCCCATCATGACGTTCAAAATACAACTTCATACCTTTCTGGAAGTTTTCTTCTCCCAATAAAGTATGCATCATACGGATAACTTCTGCGCCCTTTTCATAAACGGTTGCTGTGTAGAAATTATTAATTTCAATATAGCTTTCTGGTCGCACGGGATGGGATAAAGGTCCTGCATCTTCTGGGAATTGACGAGCACGTAACATACGTACATCTTCAATGCGCTTTACGGCATGACTACGCTGGTCACCAGAAAATTCCTGATCTCGGAAAACGGTTAAACCTTCTTTTAAACTTAACTGAAACCAATCACGACAAGTGACACGGTTCCCCGTCCAGTTATGAAAATATTCATGGGCAACAATACCTTCGATGAGATCGAAATCTGTATCTGTTCCTGTTTTTTCATCTGCGAGAATATATTTATCATTGAATATATTCAGGCTTTTATTTTCCATCGCGCCCATATTAAAATCGGACACAGCCACGATATTAAAAATATTCAGATCATATTCCAGATCAAAGCGCGTCTCATCCCAGCGCATGGATCGTTTCAGACTATCCATCGCATAATCACAGCGTGTCTCATTTCCATGTTCCACAAAGATACGCAAGGTCACATCTTGGCCCGACTTAGTTGTAAAAGTGTCTTCTACTTTCGCTAAATCACCTGCTACCAACGCAAATAGATAACTCGGTTTTGCATGCGGGTCTTCCCAAACAGCGTAATGGCGTCCACCTTCCAATTCACCATTTTCAATATTGTTACCATTAGAAAGCAATACCGGATTTGTCTCTTTATCAGCACGGATTGTCACCTTATAGGTGGTCATCACATCTGGTCGGTCCATAAAATAGGTGATCCGGCGAAACCCTTCCGCTTCACATTGTGTACAATACATCGTGCTAGAACGGTATAGACCTTCAAGACGTGTATTGGCAGCCGGATTGATTGTATTTTGGATCGTTAACGTAAATTCGTCAGGCAAATCGGATAATGTCAGAAGTTCATCTGTCAATGTAAATTGATCTTCGCGCAATTCACGACCATTCACACGAATGGAATTCAAACCTAATTCTTCCCCATGTAAGACCAGATCATCATTTCCGCCATCGCAACGTTTTAAATATTGAGTTGCTGTTACCAAGGTAAATTCAGGTTCTAAATCAAATTCAAGTTCGACCCGCGACACCGAAAAAGCAGGCGCCGTGTAATCGGCAAGTTGTATAGCAACTGGTTGATCGACGCGCATAATGATTATTCCTTCTTCGCGATTTTCTCTAATCTGGATAAACAGGTTTCGCGATCTATTTGAAAACCGCTGCCAATCCATTCATCTTCCACTTTTTGAAGAATTTGCCCCACTTCGGGACCTGCTTCAACCCCCATATTTATCACGTCTCGCCCTAATAATGGGAATTCAGGCTGTCCCGTTTTCTCGGCAAAACAACCTAACTTATCCCAGCCTCCATCTTCATCACGAATCTGGCCCAGTTGGGCGATATCCCTCACTAAATCAGGTCCTATTTTATTATAGACCTGAAAGAACATTCTGTTAGATAAATCTTTGAAAATCTCACGTGGCGTATAAAGGCCAATAAAGTATTTTTTTTCTGCATTTGAAAAACGTAACGCATTTGCAAGTTGTCTTGCTTCTTTTTGATCAAAATGACCATGCAGCAATGCTAAGCGTTGCAATGGGTTGCCCCCATTCAATTGATCTAAGAAAGCAATATCTTTATCCGTAACCTTAACGGGCATCTTTCGATACATCTGATCAAACATACCAATCTGATTCATCGCAGATAGAGTAGATGAAATCTTGGGTATTGTAAGTAATTTAGACCATTCCTGCCAAATACGTTCTGTGGCCAAACGTGGAAGATGACTTACAAATTCTTTACAAATCGCCAGAACATTCTGGTCAAATCCTTGACGTTCATAGCGCGCAGAGAAACGAAAATAACGTAATAAACGCAATGCGTCTTCTGTCATACGTAGACGCGGGTCACCTACAAATCGCACATGCCCGTCTTTTAAATCATCCCATCCACCGAAATAATCATAAAGAGTGCCGCCAACATCCATATATAGGGCATTCATCGTAAAATCCCGGCGAGCTGCATCCTCTTGCCAGTCATCGGTGAATTCTACAACAGCATGCCGCCCGTCTGTTTCTACATCCTTACGAAGAGTAGTTAACTCATAGGGAACATGATCTAAAACCGCTGTTATTGTGCCATGAGACAATCCCGTCGGGATCACCCTCAGGCCCGCTGCCTCAAGAGATTTCATCACATATTCAGGATCACGATTAACAGCGATATCAAAATCGTGAACCTCACGCCCAACCAGAAAATCTCTTACACAGCCACCAACGAAACGCCCTTCGATACTTGCAGCCTCCAATACCTGAAACAGACGTAAGATATTTGGATCATCAAGCCAATCAGGCCTCATGGATAACTTCGTCGTAACAAGAACCGCATCTGAAAGCATTACTCGTCTGTTTCTTTGACAAATTGGCCCGGCACCAATTCACCATTCTCCATATGTGGTGGTATATATTTACCATGGAATCCATCATAATTTGGAAAACCGAATACCAAAAAAGTAAGGATCAATAGGACTCCACCAAAACCAATCAAACGAAACCACGGCCATGCATGATAGGCTGGAATATGCTCCGCTGTTTCATCTTCTTTTTTCCATTTGGCACGCAAGCGAACCAAAAAGAAATATATTAAAGTCGGTGTGATAAGTGGTAAAACCACTGTCAAAATTATCCGGATCATTTTCCCTCCAGGATATCAACCAGATTAACTAACATGCCCGCCGTCGCACCCCATATATGATAGTCTTTATAGGGTAAAACATAAAAATGACGACGGATGGATTCAAATTCATATGCTTGTTTTACGTGGTTCTCACGGTTCAAGAAAAAGGTTAATGGGACTTCAAAAATAGAGGCAACCTCAAAATCATCCAATTCAGTTTCAAAAGGAGGTGTTACAACCCCTACCACAGGCGTCACGTCAAATCCCGTACGCGTAATATACGGATCCAATTGCCCAATAGTTTCCACATGCCGACGATTAAGCCCTACTTCTTCTTCTGTCTCTCTTAACGCCGTGTCTATGGCATCTGAATCGTCTTTTTCTGCTCGTCCACCCGGAAAACTGATTTGTCCAGCATGATCATGCAAATGATCCGTACGCTGCGTCAAAAGGACTGTTATTCCATCATTTCTTTGCACTAATGGCACAAGAACCGAAGCTGGTGTCAATGGATCCCGCATAGGTTGCATGCCCGGATTTAAATCTGCATCGCCCCGTTTACGTGTATCCTCAGATTGTCTGATTTTATGCGCTTCAAGAGCAGCAATCACGTCAGTTATATGCATCAACCTTCTTCCAAAGAACCAATTTCAAAGAAATTCCCTGAAGACCAAACACCAAATTTTAATTGTTCGTCGCGTTCAACCTCTTCTGCCAGTTCCACAAGATCATAAAACACACTTCGCACAATCAGAGCTTCAAGGTTATCTCTTATTAAGACGTAGGGTTTCGGTTCATTTGTTTCAAGATCAACAACAATGCGTATTGGATGGTTCTCATCCACTGTTACCCAATGATCTAAATTACTACGAAAGGATAAAGTTTGTTTCTTACCTTGCCCTTCAACTCTCATTTCAACAGCAACAAAAGGTGCATCCTCGACCTCAATCTTACCCTTCTCGGCAGGTGTTACCAACCAGAACTGATCGTCTTCATCTTTCTGCAAAATAGTGGAAAAGAGTTTGCATAAAGCTTGACGTTTAATAAGGCCACCCTCGTGATACCAATCACCATTCCGAGCAATCTTCATATCATAATTACATATTTTCTCCGGCCATGGGGAAACATGTAAACCTTGCCCACTCTCCATAAGCTCTTTGATATTTTGCGCAGCGGCTTTTCCTGCCTCGTTCATACCAGATTCTATTTGTTTTATTGGGTCATTCATAATTCTGTGATCCGGTTTCTATAGTCTGCTTAGAAAGCATGTGTTAGACTTACCTCATAAAGTGTTATGCTAACCTTTATATCTTATCTCTAGTTTAAGGTTTATCCATGTCCGCGACAAATGAAACTTTTGAAATCAATTCATTAAACGAAGATCTGGAAACAACGTTGGCTCAACCCCTTGCGGAAGCATCAACTAAAATCCAGAAAATACGTGCCGAGATTGCACAAGTCATAATTGGTCAAGACAACGTAGTGGAACAAAGCCTAATTACTGTTCTCGCAAGTGGGCATGCAGTTTTAATTGGTGTACCTGGCCTTGGTAAAACTCTGTTAGTTGAGACATTAGGTCAGGTATTGGGTCTCTCAGAAAAACGGGTACAATTTACACCTGATCTGATGCCTGCAGATATTTTAGGTTCAGAAGTCTTAGAAGAAAACGAGAGTGGTCGACGGAGCTTTCGCTTCTTGCAAGGTCCAATTTTCAGTCAACTTTTAATGGCTGATGAAATCAACCGTGCCAGCCCACGTACTCAGTCTGCTTTATTACAAGCGATGCAGGAACGCCGTGTTTCTGTCGCTGGTCACTATCATGACTTACCAAAGCCTTTTCACGTTCTGGCAACCCAAAACCCATTAGAACAAGAAGGAACTTATCCTCTTCCTGAAGCTCAGCTTGATCGATTCCTGATGGAAATCAGCATTGAATATCCTGATAAGGAAACAGAAAGAGAAATCATTCTGAACACAACTGGCATAGACGCAAAGAAGCCAGAACCTGTTATAACACCCAAGGATTTGATCGATATCCAACAACTTGTAAAACAAATCCCGGTGGGAGAGAGTGTTGTAGAAGCTATTCTTGAATTAGTTCGTTCTTGTCGCCCCGAACAAAGTGACCATCAACTCGTTAAGGAACATGTGGCATGGGGACCTGGCCCACGTGCTAGCCAAGCATTCATGCAAGCCATTCGCGCAAGGGCCGTTTTACATGGAAGGTTTTCGCCATCCATTGACGATGTTATTTCCCTAGCTAAGCCGATTTTAAGACATCGTATGGCGCTGGGTTTTGCTGCATATAGCGCCAATATTACTTTAGATAATCTAATCAATGAACTGCTAAATCCGCTTCGGTAGAGAGAAATAATTAATCTGATGATTGGATCAAAAACCCAAAAGAAAAAAAACAAACTATCTCTGCTTGGCTTATCCCTAAGAAAGCAGAAAAAACTTCATGTTTTTGATGATCAAACGGACTACCTCACATACCTACAAGCCGATGCACAAGATATGGCTAAATCGTTGCCCGCTTTATTACTTGCTGCAGAGCGGGTTGCTTCAACGGTTGCACAAGGCGTCCATGGCCAGCGTCGTGCCGGAATAGGGGAAAGCTTTTGGCAATACCGCCCCTTCAATGTCGAAGATAGTCGACAAAAAATTGATTGGCGCCGCTCTGCCAGATCAGATGCACTTTATGTGCGGGAAACTGAATGGGAAGCAGCACAATCTTTATGGATATGGCGAGATTCTTCTCCATCAATGAGTTATTCTTCTAGCCAGAAGAAGATCAAAAAAGGCATTCGCGCCGATATTCTGGCCTTGGCTATTTCTCATCTCGCCTTACAAGCAGGTGAGAGAGTTGGATTACTCGAACATATGCAATCCGCAGGTCAAGGGCGAATGATGCTCCAAAAACTAGCTCATGCTCTCATTGAAAACCGGGAAATTAGTCCAAATGAAGACAATCTTCTAAATGCTTTACAAAAGTTACCACCAAATGCCCATATCCTTCTGATTAGTGATTTCTTGGATAACCCAGAAATAATTGAGAAGAGAATCAAAATTCTAGCAGATCGCAAGATCAAAACCAGCTTCTTATGCATCTTTGACCCTGCTGAAAAGTCTCTTCCTTTCAAAGGCCGCATAAGATTTAATGGCTTGAAAAATGAGCTGCCTGTCCTAATACGACGCACACAATCTATCCGACCGGATTATAAAGAGAAACGCAACGCTCATTTCTCTTATTTGCAAAATTTAGCTCACCACCATAATTGGCAATGGTTGTCACATAATACTAAAAATTCAGCTGAAAGTTGTTTGATGGCTTTGTATCAGATGATGGATCGACCACAACATATGACAAAGATCAGGGAGACGATATCATGATCCCTGACCTCTTAGGAAGTATACTTAATCTAAGTTTCTCAATACCATGGCTACTGTTGGGTTTACTAGGATTACCAGCTCTCTGGTTTTTCTTGCGTGTCACACCACCTCCGCCAAAACAAGTTTCCTTTCCAGCCATCATGTTATTGACTGGCATATTCAATAAAAACCAGTCTTCAGATAAAGCACCGTGGTGGTTAGTTACTTTACGGTTAACATTATTATCTGCCCTGATCCTCGCTTTTGCTCATCCACGAATTTATCAAGAGCAAACAATTCCCGGTCAAGGATCAATAGTATTAATTATAGAAAACGATTGGGCCAGTGGGCAAAATTGGTCAGATTTCATCAATGTAACAGAATCAATTCTTGAAGATGCTGCACGTCAAAATCGTGAAATTTATATTGCTTCGACACAACCGCTTGATGTGGAAAAAAAAATAACCTTGCTTGGACCTTTGTCACCACAAGTTGCAGAAGATCAACTCACACAATTATCGCCTAGTCCAGTCATTATTGACTACCAATCCTTACTTAGTCATTTAAATAAAAAAGATTTTAACTCCCCTCCATCTATCGTTTGGCTACAAAGTGGCATTCAACATCCAGGCACCCAAGAGTTCGAAAAACAGCTAACGCGAATTGGTGTTGTCCATATATATCAACCGAAAGGTCATAACTTACCTGTGACGCTTTCTCTTACAAAAAACAGCTTGGCAGAACCATCCGGCATCCAATTATCAGTGAAAAGAACGAAATCGGCAAAGCCCTCTCATACCGATGCAATCAATATTGCCAGAGAGGTTCTTCTTTCCATTAAGGCACAAAATGGACGTTTGTTGGGTCAACAACTTGTTCAGTTCAATCAAGGCGAGTTTGAAAAATCAACTCCATTAAATCTACCGAAAAACTTAGTCAGTGAAATCAAATATATCTCAATTGATGGCCAATCAAATGCAGGTTCTATCTTCCTTCTTGATGATCGTTGGCGTAACACACAAATAGGCATCTTGCAGCCGGAAGGGGAAAATGGATTACCTCTTTTATCGGAAAGTTACTTTCTTGACAAAGCAAGTACAGATCTTGGAACTGTAAGTATTGGGCCTTTACAGATGTTACTAAGATTAAGGACTGGTGTGATTATGATGCCGGATGCTGTCTCTCTTTCATTTGAAGAAATGGAAGAGTTAAGTAACTGGTTGAAACAAGGTGGCGTGTTAATTCGATTTGCAGGAAGAAACCTTGCACATAATGTTGAAACTGACCCATTACTCCCTACAGCTTTACGCCATGGCGGCAGGGCACTAAATGGGATGTTGCAATGGGAGAAACCGGCAAATTTAAAGAGTTTTAATAGCGACAGCCCTTTAGCGGGGCTTAAAATCCCCAAAGACGTCGTAATCAAGCAACAAGTCTTAGCCAAATCCACCTCAGAAATAAAAAAAACCAGTTGGGCCGAACTTGAAGATGGTACAAGTTTAATTTCTGGCAAAAAAATAGGGCAAGGATGGCTTGTATTATTTCATACAACTGCGAACGCAGAATGGTCCAATCTGGCTTTATCTGGTATTTTCCCAAAAATACTGGACCGCTTAACACGTCTCTCTTTTCTATCTGACAAGAAAAATATTATTGATACAACTGATACATTTTCACCTTATCTTCCGCTACAAATTGTTAACGGGAAAGGTCAATTATCGCCACCACCTGCATATATCCAATCAATAAACTTAAAAGACACACCTAAAATCACCTCTTATACACCACCTGGCTTTTATGGCGGCCAAGGATACAATCTTGCATTAAATCTCACACAAGATATTAGCGAATTAAAACAATACACACCGAATAAAAATAATCTACACCAACTAGGGAGTGAAATTGCTAAATCAACAGATTTAAAACCTGTTCTGCTACTCATCGCACTTATTCTACTATTTGCAGATTCTATATGTTCTTTAGCTTTACGAGGACAACTACCTCAACTTTCGGGTCACTTAAAACATCTCATCCTTGGTGGTATTTTGATTTCAGGGTTAAGTATTTTGTTCACAGGCCCGTCAGCAGCGCAAGAAACGGAACTAGAAGCCACAATTGTTCGACCCTTAATCCCGCCCCAAAGCAACAGTTTTGATACAAGTACGGGGCTGGCATATGTCGTAACAGGCAATACAAAAGTGGATCGAATAAGCCATGAAGGATTGGCGGGATTAGCTTTCATACTAAATCAACGTACCGCAATCGAAGCCGCTAATCCTGTCGGTATTGATTTCAAAAAAAGTGAATTGGCTTTTTATCCTTTAATCTATTGGCCCATAACCCCAGACCAGAAGAACCTTAGCCAAACAGAGATTGATAATATTAATAACTATTTATCCTTTGGCGGTAGCATTTTTTTTGATTCACGTAGTCCGGGACAATCAAATACGGCCATGATGACGCATCTACAACGTTTGACCAAGGGTATCAATATACCTGCCTTGGTACCAATTGAAACAGACCACGTACTGACAAAAAGCTTCTATCTTCTTCAAGATTTCCCGGGCCGCTGGCAAGACGGGAATTTATGGGTAGAGCCCATTCAAGCTGGTACTGCAGATGGTGTCAGCCGCATTATGGTTGGACAAAACGATTGGGCAGGCGCATGGGCCATGGATGAGTATGGGCGCCCTCGATTTCCGGTTACACCTGGTGGTGAAGCTCAACGTGAAATGTCCTATCGTTTCGGAATAAATCTGATGATGTATATGCTGACCGGCAACTATAAAAAAGATCAAGTTCATATCCCTGCTATACTTGAACGCCTCGGACAATAGAGGTGGATTATGGATAGCATTCTAAATCTTTTGACAGAACCAAATACCGCGAGTTCTATTCTATGGGATCCATATTTTTCTATAACTTATTTGTGGATAGGGTTCAGTGCTGCTGCATTTCTATTACTCTATTGCTTCTTCAACAGAATTAAGGGAAGCATTCTAAGATTCCTTATATCTCTATTCTTATTGCTAACTCTCGCGAACCCTATTTGGGTAGAAAAAGAAAAAGAACCTCAACGTGATATTGCTATACTATTGATAGATGATAGCCCTTCTCAAAATATTAATGACCGCATTAAGCAGGTTCAGGACACTCGTGACTACATTAAAAAATCCATAACCGCTCAAAACGCCCCTCTTGAAATAAGAGAACTAAAACTTAGCGAACTCGTTAATACAGATAATGGTCGATCTGAAACTTTGGTCATAGAAGCATTAAGTCGTGCAATATCCGAAATTCCCCCAGAGCAATATGCCGGGACCGTGCTTATCACCGATGGTCAAATTCATGATACTATCGAAGAAATAGAAACACTTAGGGATCAGAAGAATTTTCAAGACAAACCACTTCATGTATTACTGACCGGATCCACAACTGAAATTGATCGCAGAATAACGCTTATTGATGTTCCATCTTATGGCATGGTAGACGAAGAAGTAATGATTAATTTTCGAGTTGATCAGGTTGGAAGGTCTCTGCCCCAGAATGCTTGGATTACAATACGTGCTGACGGACAAAAACCACGGCGTATGAATGTGGTCATAGGCCAAACGACTAGCATTCCAATCCCTCTTGAAAGACGCGGCCCTTTAAATGTAGCTCTTCAAGTGGAAGAAATCCCAAATGAGATTAGTTTTGGGAATAATCAAACAGCATTTTCCATTAATGCCGTACGTGATCGATTGAAAGTCTTATTAGTTTCTGGCGTTCCGCATCCTGGGGAACGTACATGGCGTAACCTTTTAAAATCGGATCCTTCCGTTGATCTCGTGCATTTTACAATTTTACGCCCTCCAGAGAAACAAGACGACACGCCTGTACACGAATTATCTCTCATAGCTTTTCCGACAAGGGAGCTGTTCCAAACTAAGCTTCATGAATTTGATCTGGTTGTCTTTGACCGATATAGACGTAGAGGTGTCTTACCCTCTATCTATCTTCGTAACATTGTCAGCTATGTAGAAGAAGGCGGCGCGTTACTAGAAATTGGCGGGCCGAGTTATGCTAGTCCGTATAGCCTTTATCGAACTTCCCTTGGAGACATTCTCCCAGGAGAACCCGATGGTGACGTTCACCAAGAAGCATTCAAACCCAAGGTGACTGAAGAAGGCATCCGACACCCAGTAACAGCGCGTTTGCCAATGGGACCTGTAATTGCCATGAATGATGACATTCGGTGGGGACGATGGTTACGTCAAATAAGTGTTGAGGCGAAAGAAGGAAATGTTCTAATGCATGGTGTCGCAGATCAACCGCTTCTCATACTAAATCGAGTTGAAAAAGGTCGCGTCGCCCAACTATTTTCAGACCAGATATGGCTTTGGGCGAAAGGCTACGAAGGTGGAGGACCATATTCAGAACTTATTAGGCGTTTATCACACTGGTTAATGAAAGAACCTGAACTTGAGGAGAATGACCTTAAGGCATATATCGAAGGTGATCGGATTTTCGTGGAAATGCGTAGCCTTGTTCCACAAGAACCCATCGTTTCTATAGAAGGCCCAGATGAGAATATAACAGAACTACCATTACGCGATATAGGCAATGGTCGATATATAGGTGAAAAGAAATTAGACTTCATCGGCCTCCATCAGGTGAGCAATGGCGAACGAACTGTTTTAGCAACTGAAAATGTGGGGCAAAATAAAGAATGGCAAGCGTTGAATGCTACGACCGCCCATATCGAACCTCTCATCAAAGACATGTATGGCAGCTATCGTTTCATAGAGATGGGACTACCCGATATACGTCATAAAAAACCCAGTCGACAATATACAGGAAAAAACTGGATAAGCTTTGTTAAAAATAATTCTTATAAAATTACGGGTGTAACCTATAGAAATTTAATTAACGGATGGGTGGGATTAATCTTGGCAGTTTTATTTATTATGCTGTGTTGGCGGCGAGAAGCACGTTAGATTAAATTATATTTCAAAATGCACATATAAAAAGAAATATTACACAAACGCAAAATTTACTTGCAAAATCTTCTAAATGAGACACATATCGGGGTAATTAATCAAACAATCAATAATAATCGGTATCGAAGCAAGGGATTTAAATGTCGGCAACACCCGCTCTGCGTGACCAAAACGAACCTATCACTGAAACAGGACATGCTGTCCGTGATTATTGGCTATTAGAGCCTGATATTTCGTATTTAAATCATGGTGCTTTTGGGGCCCTTGCGAAAGACGTTCATGACGTTGCCAATAATTGGCGTATATTGATGGAACGACAACCATCTGAATTTATCCGTGAAATCCTACGTCCTAACTTGCGGAAAACAGCAGATTTTTTAGGTAACTATGTTGGTGCGCAAGGCGAAGATATTGTTTTTGTAGACAATGCCTCAACAGCGATCAATGCTGTTCTCCGTTCATTAGTTCTGCTTCCCGGTGACGAAGTCGTTACTACCAATCATGCACATGAAACAGTCTTACGTACTTTAGAATTTATTTGTGAACGTGCTGGTGCACGTCTACATATTGCAACTATCCCTTTCCCGATCGAAGAGCCTGATGATGCCGTTGATGCCATCACAGATCGACTATCACCACGTACACGTTTGGTTGTTATAGATCACATTACCTCTTTAACCGGCCTCGCCTTACCTTTACAAAACATTCTGGATGAATGTAGCGAACGCGCAATTCCAACATTAGTGGATGGTGCCCATGCACCAGGACAGGTAAACCTTAATATCGAAAAAATGGGATGTGGCTGGTATGTGGGGAATGCCCATAAATGGCTGGGGGCTCCTCGAGGATCTGCTTTTCTATGGACACAACAAGATTTACAGGCGCGTGTTCGACCAACAACGATCAGTAACTTTATCAGTGACGGTTACACGGCCGCATTTGATTGGCCGGGTACAAAAGATTTTTCCTCATATCTCTCTATTATAGCAGCCATTGAGTTTCGGGCCCGCTTTGGGGAAGAAAAGATCGCTGAATATTGTCAGGATTTGATCATTAAAGCCGCTGACTATCTGAGTACGGTATTAGACGTAGAACGCGGCGCCCCAAATAACATGACAGGCTTTATGACCTCATTTGCCTGGCCTGGTAAAGATAAAGCCACGTTAGAGAATGTGAATAATATCCGCCTCATTTTGCGAAATGAATATCAAGTAGAAGTAGAGCCTAAAATCATCAATGGTAAAATCTGGATTCGGATTTGTGCCTATATTTACAACGAAATGGATGATTATAAAAAACTAGCTCGCGCTGTTCAGGATATAGTATCTAAGGACCTAATTAGTCAGGCTTGAACAAAAGGCGCAGAAACTCTCTACGCCTTTCAATTCACATACTACCAAACAAAACGATAACTTGAATATTTCGGCACGATATTACGTTTGGAAGTAAGAGCATCAATCTTAGCCTGTTGTGGTGGATGACCTAATTCATCACCATGAATTCCACCACATATAAATAAGCCTTCACCGCCTGCAATATGAGCGCCTTCAATATCATGGGCTAGCGAATCTCCAATTCCCAAAATACGTTTCGCATTCGGTGCAAGGGATTTACAATATTCATAGGTCTCTTCTTGCGGTTTACCATGCCAACGCACTATGCCACCCATATTTTCATATTCCAACGCTACCTGACCTGGACACATGTTCAAAGTACCATCCGGTGCAACACTTACTAAATCCGGGTTCACACAAATCAATGGCAGCTTCTTGTCCAAGGCAACCTGTAAATAGGGACGATAATAATCCAGATCACCTTCATTCGTCCCTGTACATAAAATAAAATCGGCTTCTGCTGCTGTTTCAACAACTTCTTTACCCGTACCATCAAGTATCGCCAGATTGTCATCATTCCATGTGAAGGGAAGTGTTTTCTCACCTAACGACGCAAATATAGGATCAGTTTTTGCCATAAAATTACGATGGCATAGTTCACCCGATGTCACCACATGATCATAGAGACCTTTATGGATACCCATCCCTTCCATACGGTCATAGGAATCATCAACACGCTTACCAGAGTTTGAAAGAATGATAATCGTTTTGCCATCGACCTTACGTAATTCTTCCATGGCTTCAACAGCGCCCTCATGTGCGGTTTCACCATTATGCAGAACCCCCCATTGATCAATGAGGAATAAATCAAATTCATCGACAATTTCCGATAAACCAGAAATCATCTTACTGGTCGCATGTGCAGACATCACATTTCTACTTTCAAAATTCAAAGAAACAGATAAGGCTTAGGCAATCCGTAAGCCACTAGAAGGGTCTTTAACGGGTTTAGCCTCTCCAAACAAGATGCCCTGCCCATATTCAATGCCCAAATCCATCACATCCATCAACATCCGTTCGGATGCGATATGATTACCAATCAGCTCAATATTCTCTTTCTCCAGATTGGCTTTCATATGCTGGAAACGTGCATCACCAATACGTTTGATCAACGCTAATACAGTTGGGCTATCCAATTTCACATAACTGATATGGGACCGCCCCATAGCCATTGCATCTAGATTGAAGTCACGCACATTGTCCAGCGCGAAACGTAATCCAATACCAGCTAAACGTCCCATAGGTTCACGTAAGTCATCCAATAATGGATCGATGGTTTCATGATCAAGTTCCAGAACCAAACTGCGTGCTAACGTGCGTCGTTTTTCCATATATTCAGAAAAATCACGCAAGAAGGATACATCAGATAAAGTTGCAGGTGATACGTTACAGAAAATCGCACGATCAAATTCAAGCCCGCCATTCTGTTTCAAAATCTGTGCACAACGATAAAGAAGCAATGTATCTGAAGTCGGGTTAAGCCCATCTTCATCCATCAACATCTGAATGCGTTCAGGCACCAGTAACTCGCCATCCTTGGAGCGCAATCGTCCAAAAGCTTCAAAGAAGCGACGTTTACGTTGTGGCAATGTATGAATAGGCTGTAAATGTGCGTCTAGACGTTTAGATTCTAGTGCTTCACGAACAATTGGGAGCAAGGATTCATCAAGTTCTACATGTGGTTTGATACGTGGTGTACCATCTTCATAAATATCATTACCACTATCCTCTTCGACAGCACGATCCTTAACTTGTGGCGGTAAACCATCAGAATATAATTTATCTACAAGACCTTGCAGAACTTCAACTTCCTTCGCCATAGCCTGACGGCGCTCATCTTCGGTTTCTTGAGGCAGCTCATCATCCTCATCATATTCTTCGTCATAGTCTTCATCCTCGAAATCAGACCCCTCTCCCTCTTCCAAGGCATCTAACCAATGAGGCTCTTCTTCACCTTCTTCCACGCTATCTTCGTCATAATATTCTTCTTCATAATTCTCCTCTTCAGGAGCCTCATGTTCACCAGCTAAGAAAGACGGCATTTCAACATTTTCAGATACTGATGATTGTTGTGGATTTGATGTCGCCGCCAAAGGTCTGACTGGTTTCATTGCAGGCTTATTTTTTGGAAGAGATGCGACCTCATCTGATACAGGATCGGCTTTTTCCTCTTTATCGAAAACCAACATATCATTACGGATATCAAGCAGTTCCAGCTTGGTTTTATCATATGCTTTTTTAAGAAGAAGTAAGTGACGCGCTTGTTTTGCCTCAATCTGGCGGCGATGGATATTTTCATGAACTAGACCTGAAACGGCTGCAACCAAAATTCCAACCGTAATCCCCTCACCTAATGACACAGATGCCATAAAAGTCGGCAAAGCAATGCCCAAGGTCAGGGAAAGTAACAAATACCCTATAATAATAAAGATCTGCTGCATCGATCCACCTGCCAGATAAAAACCCCAATTGCAAAGCAAATTAAATACTTCACTAAAAAGGGTTTAGCCTGAGTCGCCCCAATTTGACTAGAGGCATAATACCTATCTATGGTCTGCACCCACAGCTTGGCCTACATTTTCAAACCCGTCTTTTGACAAACACTCAGATAACTCACGCTTAATCCGTGGAATTAGGCTTGGTCCATGATAAACAAGTGCAGAATATAGCTGAACTAAAGAGGCGCCCGCTCTAATTTTTCGATATGCATCTTGCCCTGATGCAACACCACCAACGCCAATCAACGGAATCTTTCCGCCTGTACGCTTATAAACATCTGCTAACACATCGGTAGAAAGCTCCATCAATGGCTTACCGCTCAATCCACCTGTTTCTTCTGCCGTTTTCTTGTCTTTCAAAGAGTCAGGCCGCGATATGGTTGTGTTGGAAACAATCAACCCATCAATGTTCATATCAAGCGTAAGACTCGCAATATCACTCAAATCATCACTATTCAAATCCGGCGCAATTTTCACTAGCAATGGTGGCTTTCGCTTCTCTCCCATTGCTTTATCACGTGCTTCTAAAGTAGCTATAACCAGATTGGCCAGTTCATCTTTATCCTGCAAAGCACGCAGGCCCGGTGTATTTGGTGATGAAACATTAATCACCAGATAATCCGCAAATGGGGAAAGCTTTTCTGCACCAACCGCATAGTCCGACGCAGCGTCTTCTGTTGTTTTGTTTTTCCCCAGATTAACGCCAACAATACCGCTACTATAACGATGAGCCAGATTCTTGGCCGCGACATGCATTCCTTTATTATTAAAGCCCAAACGATTAATAACGCCGCCATCTTTTGGCAAACGGAAAATACGTGGCTTCGGATTTCCATCTTGCGCCTTTGGGGTAATAGATCCCACTTCAACGAAACCAAGTCCCGTATCTAACATAGCATCGGCAACTTCTGCATTTTTATCGAACCCGGCTGATAATCCGATAGGGCTTGGGAAATACATATCCCAGACCTTAGTCACTAAACGTCCGTCTTCATCTGCAAATGCCTTTGGCCCCAATCCCGCCTTTAAAGCAGCCAATGTCATATTATGTGCCTTTTCAGGGTCAAGGCAGCGTAAAAAGGGTAAGGCGAAATCAGCTAATACAGACATAGTCTATCCATTCATCTTGTCTAGATTATTAATCTTCCATTTCGGGAAAAACATGAAGCCCCTGATCATCAAGAGCAAGAGGCGTTGCCCAAATCACAGCCTCTAGCGGCAATTCACCATAAAGATGAGGAAATAAAGAACCACCACGAGATTCTTCCCATTTCAGTTCATCACCCAACATGCCTTCATCCACCGCAAGAAGGACTAGATCGGGATTACCCGCTTTATGTACCGCAGCAGATTTTATAATTTGCTCTTTATTCGAGAAATGAAGAAAGCCATCACTTAAATCTTCTTCACGACCTGCATAAACACCTTCTTCAGCTTGTTTTATCCAGCAAGATTTGTCCGCCAGATGATAGATCGTTGCCATGATTTAGTTTCCTATAAATTGATAATATCTGATGGCGCTATACATAGCCTGTCCAATATTAACAAGCAAAGGGAATCTATATTTCTGAAACCAACCACTTTGTCATATCTACCGCTGAAATCTCTTTACAACCTGTTGTATTTTGCCCCGCCCAAAGAGAGGAAAAATCATGAATACCTTGTTCTTCAGCGGCTGTTTTTAATGGGCCAATAAGCCCGCCAGCAAGTGGAAATTCAGGAGCTAAGTCACTGATAGGGCCAAGTTCACGCATCAATCTATTCACAATACCGCGGGCAGGCCGTCCTGAAAATAGGTTCGTAAGGGCTGTATGTTGAGCATCGCTAGATTTAAGCGCCTTCCTATGCAAGAAGGTGGTACTCGCCTCATCACAAAGCATATAACTTGTCCCAACTTGCAACATATCTGCGCCAAGTTCCAACATTGCTTTCACCTCTCTAGGCGATGCAATCCCGCCTGCAGCAATAACTGGTAGGTCTATTGCTTGTTTTATTTGAGGGAGTAAAGAAAAAATACCAAGTTGTTTGGAGATATCATCTGACAAAAAATGTCCACGGTGACCGCCGGCTTCCAAGCCTTGCGCAATCACCGCATCCACACCTTGATCCGACAAAACAATAGCTTCTTCAACTGTGGTGGCCGAAGATAGAATTCGCGCGCCCCAAGACCGAGCTCTTTGTAACAACTCAGATGAAGGCAGACCGAAATGAAAACTAACAACTTCGGGTTTAAACTTTTCCAAGACATCAGCCATCTCGCTGCTGAAAGGCGCACGGCCGGGCCCTGCTTTCACTTCCGCTGAATTTAGACCGACTTCTTGGAAATATGGCGCAAGCGTTTCCCGCCATTTAACATCACGACTTGCATTAGGAGCAGGGTCTTCATGAGCAAAAAAATTCACATTAATTGGTTTAGAAGTAGCAGTATTGATAGTTACCAATTCTTCTTCCAATTTTTCAGCATTCAACATTGCACAAGGAAGCGACCCAAGAACACCAGTTTCGCTACATGCAATCGCCATAGCACTTCCTTGTATTCCTGCCATGGGAGCTTGTATCAAAGGATATGAAAGGCCTAAGCTTTTATAAAATGACATATTGTGGACTCTCTAAATATCTAGAAGCTTTATTATGGCAGATCACATCTATATGTCATGAGAAACTTCTTATTTATCTTTCCAAAGACTTATTCCTTTTTCAGCACCTCGGCTGACGATGTAGCCACCGACGCCGATTTTTAATAGTTCCCATAGATGGTCGGGCATGACAACTGAAGCGACACCAAAAACCGGGGCGATTACATAGTTATGAGCCACGATATATCCAAACAACACCATCAACATAGGTCGCCAGTTTCGTTGTAACCAACTTTCACCTTTTGCCTCGGCAATTACGACGGAAGCCGCAGCTTTTTCAATATCTGCTGCATGAGACAGAAGTGCGGTTTCTAATTCCAACCTTACTTTATCTCTTTCAACTTGATCGGGTATCACCCGATCCAAAACACCTCCTATCAAAGGAGTTAAGGCCGATAGTAACGGAATCATAATGCCATCTCCTAACCAATATTTTTATAAAATTTATGATGACCAATTTCTGCAATTGGAGTACGCCCCTTGGCCCACCATGGTAATATTTGAGCGGCATGATAGTGGGTAGCTCCATTTGTACGATCCACTAAAGAGCCACGTAAGGCACGCTTGGCGATGCGTTTAGCAGATGCAAAAGCTTTGTCTTCTTCGTTGACCTCTAACATCTTCGATAGATTAGGATCTTCTTTATTCCAACATGAAAACTGATAAGGCTTTTTACACACATCAATCACATCATTCCCCCACCAATGCCCGCCACGCGCCTGAGATTTAATAACTCGGTTCATAATACAGGAGGCAACAGCTTCCATTCCTGGAAGTTTCTCACCACGTGCTTCCCCCCAAATCGTGCGCGCCAGTATATTAACCTCTTCAAAGCTTAAAATTTTTATCGATTTTGATCTCATTGATTTACAAAGCATTTATTTACCCTCCGCAGAATGATGAGTAAGCTTTGCTTCAATTCGCAATAAATGCCCTGTCAATCGACGTTCAACATCTTTCAAGTAAGAAATGGTTACATAACTTTTCGCGACTTCTAACTTATACGCAGCTAAGCTTTCTCTTGCTTGCGCAATTGATACTGACACCCTTTGGTCCACTTCATCCAATCGATTATTCAATTCTTCTCGGCTTCGCCAGTTCATCCAAAATAGCGCTGCTAGTGCTGGTAATTCCACAGCCGTAATCCACCAGATAATATCTAGTCCCACAGAAGTTTCTTCCATGATTTAACCTTCCTAAATTTCAAATTGTGTTTGAGCCTGATGTTGCTGTCCGACGCCTTGCCAATGCCGTTGTTTATGTTTATGCGATTTGCTATTTGCCTCAAACATGTAACGATTTAAACGTACAGGCTCACTCAGAAGACAGCCTGCCACTGCGTCCAACCCATCATCGACACCAGTCCGATTTTGACCCGGCTTCCATTCGCGCATCTCTGTAATAAAAGGGCTTTGCCAGACCGATTGATGCGCTTTAAGCTGACCTGCAGCTAAAACAGCATCAAATGCTTCCATCAAACGCTTGTCTTTATTGACCGTTGAATGATGTTCCAAAACTGCAGTTCTACATCCTTTTTCTCTAAAAATAGCTCTAAGTAACCCGGGCAAAAACTTGCCTATTCCGTTTGTTTCAATTGTCACACTTGGTAAATGCAACTCACGTACAAAATGAAAAACCTGATTGCATTGTTGACGTGCTTCATCCAATTCTGCGCTTACTTCTGTTCGAAGGTATTTTATGCGATGAAGCCAGTATCCGCCTTCTTCATCTGTATAAACGCATGCAATTACCGAATGATCACCCTTCACAGGGTTTCCATAAGATGGATCCCACCAACAGCTAGCAGAAATTAATCTTTGTTGCTTGAGCAACAAGATATCTTGACCGTTACTTTGCTGATATTTCAACTCGGCAGTATAGCTACCTAACTTATCCAGATCCAAACGCCCTCCGTTGATACTAACGGGCTCTAACATCATTTGACTTCTATACTTATTTGGACCTTGTTTGCGCTTTAAGTTAGCAATAGTTGCTGGTCCAAACCTTTCAGGCCAATTTGATTCTCCAGTCTTATTACATACCGGGATTTTTAATCGCTTAAAGCCATTAAGAAATGGAAATTCTTCACCCGTTTCTTTCCGTGCGGCATCAGCATAAATCGTGAAAAAACTATGCGGTGTGCCGACAAAAAGTTGGGTTCCATCAGGGGTTAAAACGTAATCAATTTCCGATAATCTTTGACGCAGGTCTTCGCGCTTTCCAGCCGTGTCACATGTATTAGGTACTTCAACGTCGTCACATATAACCATATCCGCCCGACTACCAGTCATATTTGACTGTATCCCCTTAGCCATCATTGAGGGGTCCCGTAACTCCATAGATCTATTCAATGTAAATCTGTCTGAAGCCCATTGATCTGCACGGCTTGGTTTAAGCCCTTGTGTTAGAGGATGACGTTCAACAATACGTTTTACATTCCGCACCATCTTAATCGCCAAAGCTTGCTCAGCAGCAAGAACCAAAATACGTAAGTTAGGATCAAGGTATAAAACCCAGGCACAGAATAATCCAATAATTGTCGATTTACCTGCCGCCCGAAATGCCATTAACAAAAGACGGGGATCTTTTTGTTTCCAGCGCCTATTCAGCCAATGCGCCATGCGACGATGAATACGAGGAGTCGTTTGTCCCTGAGTTTCATTCCAAATCCAGATAAATTCCGCAAATGTTATAGAGTTTCTTCTTTTAGAGGTGGAAGAGGTTTTCATTAAACCTCTCCTCCAATTTCATCTCCTTCTTCGGGTAAGGCTTGAGACTCACCAACAGCCTGTTTTGCACGCTTAAGCATTAATGAAAGTTCATCATCATTTTCCACAGACTGACCAATTACATCAGGTTGAAGCATGACCGATTGAGCCAGCTTTAATAGTGCTTCCATATGCGTTAGTGCTGCTTTAGCTCCGCCTTGTTGGGCAGTAAATGCCCTCGGGTCCTCCGATGCAGGCTGGCCTGTAATCGTATCATATGCTTCTAAAGCTAAAGACAACATTTCTGGCAAGCGGCCAGCAAGGTGTATTTTCAATTCATCCGCACTTGATAAAACTGTGTCAGAAGCACTTAAGGACGACATTTTATTTTTCTTCCGAGACACTATAATCCTCTTTTCAATTCGTGCTAAACTTATCCCCAACAGATATCATCACGCCAATTGCGCGGCAGGTTTCCCTCTTCTGCTCTACGTTCCAATTCATTGGATATCTGTCGAATTGCATCAATTTGCTGCCATTCATTTTTCAACTCTATCCAAAGCTTTTTCTCAGATTTGGAGAGTTGACCTGCTTGCTTTAAATGCAACAAAAGCTGCAGCGCAGTCATAAGAATATTCCGTTGCTTAAACTCTGGAACTTTCTGCAAAATCCGACGTCTTGCTTCTTGCTGGATCTCAAATGTCAGCTGATCCAGAAGCCTTGCCTCTTTAAGCATAGCTTCTTCGGCCTTATTCAAAAATTCTCTCATCTTATATTCACTTTTTGTTCCATTAATTATTCATCAGAAAATCTAATGTAAGTAACTCTAATTCTTCTGGCGTCTCAGCTTCTTCAAGACGTATATCAGCAGGTAAATCACGAAGCTTCTGTTTTTGCAAAGTAATGCCTAAAGTTGTTTCTCCACTTTCCAACGCTTTCATAAAATCTGCATCTAATGTTCTAAAGAATGCTGAACGCTCTTCTCTCAGCTTTTCTCTGTGAATATGTCTGGCCTTGGACATATTTACTGTAATCACATCGCCTTCTAATTGCCACGCCTCTCGGAAAACACGGCGCTGTGGTTTTGGGATTGATGCACTTATCTGTTTTCCTGTAATTTGAATATAAGATTTTGTCATCTTGCCGATCTCCTCATATTTCTGAGCATTTAATTAAGCCTCCTTCTCATTAACCAATATTAGTTCAATTTAAAATTTTAAGGAAAAATCATAATTTCGGATATCTTTTCTTAACAATTTGACAAGCCTTAATGTATTCATCAATTTGC
>NZ_SMMC01000119.1 GCF_009711445.1 Curvivirga aplysinae
TTTAAAGGAACTGCAATCTTGTGAAGCGTATAAACACAAAATGATTAATTTAAATAGCTATTCCAAAGTAAATCCAAAGAACCATCTTTATGTATTTCGGCCAGAACTTTATTTATCTTTGTAGCTAATTCATCTGCATCAGATCGTGTTTTAGACACCATAAAATGCAAATCGAATGTCTTATCTGTCTCAAATTTGCGGATCACTAAACTATCTGGCAATACGTCTTCATTCCCGTATCGATAATGTCCATTAAAAACCTGATACAAGGTCAGATAGCCATCACAACGCTTACTATCCACCATATATAAACCTTGCTTCACACCAGAGGCACGCGTTGAAATTTGATCATTAGTAAATCCGTAAGGGACTAAATTCGTACCGCGATTAGAACAAATGATTGCATCTTTCAGATCAGTAGCCTTCAGCATCTCTGATTGCGCCCATTTGGAATCCTGCCGAACCGCCACAGCCGGATTCAACACATGCATCTTTGATGTATAAGCAAAAAACGCTTGTCGATCAGCTTTAAAAGAGCCATCAATAATCATGTCAAAGCCGCGCCCTTCTTTTGCGCTGTTAAAACAGCGTTTCCACGGCAAAGCCTTAATCTCCAGATCGATAGATAGCTTGGCAAAAATAGCCTTAGCCAAGTCGATAGATACGCCTATCATCTCCGGGTTTCTGGGTTCTTGAGGATTGGTGAAATGATAAGGCGGATACCCACCATTTCCATGACAAGCAGAAATTTTTACCTCAGCATATGCCGTAGACATATATCCAAACACCAACACAATCCCAAAGCAAATATTCTTCAGCATTTTTATCTTCCTTGCTCATATACGCAAACCGAACTTATTGATTTATTTAATTATTGCCCCTTTTCCTCGTCACCTTGGGAATTAAGTGGACATTTCTCGGTTTCCGACTAAAACTATATCCGTTTGAAATTTGCTAGTAAAGAATGGGGATCTATCATGATTAAGACAGTTGGCGTAGTTGGTGCCGGACAAATGGGAAATGGTATTGCCCATCTTTGTGCGCTAACGGGTGCTCAAGTCAAACTCATGGATATTGATCCTGCAGCAATTGAGGCTGCTTTGACCTTGATTTCGAGCAACATGGATCGACAAATCAAACGTGGTACTATTAACGAGACAATGAAACATGATTCATTGGCACGCATCGAAACAGGCACTGGTTTTGAAATCTTCAAAGAGTGCGACATTGTCATAGAAGCGGCCACGGAAGATGAAGAAACCAAACGCAAGATCTTTCGTGATTGTATCCCTCACATATCAGAGGCGTGTATTCTTGCTACCAACACCAGCTCCATTTCCATTACTCGCCTTGCGGCAAATACCGACCGTCCTGACCGTTTTTGTGGCGTTCATTTCCTGAAACCAGCCAATGCGATGCCTCTAGTTGAAATGATCCGTGGCCTGGCAACTTCTGAAGAAACTTTTGAAACCTGCCTCAACTTTGTGGAAAAGCAATTAGGTAAAACCACAGCTGTTTCCGAAGATTTTCCGGCTTTTATCGTAAATCGTATCCTACTTCCAATGGTGAATGAAGCGATCTACACATTATATGAAGGTGTAGGTAATGTAACAGCCATCGATACGGCAATGAAACTTGGCACCAAACATCCTCTAGGTCCGCTCGAGTTAGCAGATTTTATTGGCTTGGACACCTGCCTTGCTATTCTAAACACTCTGCATCATGAACTGGCCGATAATAAATATCGCCCATGTCCGTTATTGGTGAAATATGTGGAAGCTGGCTGGTTAGGACGTAAATCTGGTCGCGGGTTTTATGACTATTCTGAAGACACACCGCGCCCGACACGCTAGGTTCCATTATTCGTTAATCACATAATCGATCATGGCCTTAGCGTCGTCCGACGCCCAATGAGCTGGACCTGTATAATATCCAACCACCAAACCTTCTCGATCGATTAGGAATGTTGCAGGCAACCCTTTCACCCCAAAAGCACGACCTAGTTTGGTGCGTTTATCAACAAACAAATCCAGATTTTCCAACTTCAAACGGTCGCGCAAAAATGGGCCAGCTTTCTTTGCCCCCATCAAATCTTGTGAAATGGCCACAACCTTAAAATCATCGGAACCTAAATCGGCCTCTAATTGATCTAGATCCGGCATTTCTTTAATACATGGCGCGCACCAAGTCGCCCAAAAATTCACCAAGATCACCTGCCCTTTAAAATCTTTGATATGACGTACATTCCCCTTCCCATCAAAGAAGGGAACTTCCGGTGCCAGCTCACGTTGTTTTAACAGGATAAAACCACGCATATCCCCTTTTGTCGGAGGGAAATCATCAGAAGCTTGGGCAGATTGCATAATAGGCTGGTCAAGCAGGAGAAAGGCCGCTAAAACGGCAAACAACAATTTTATTTTGAAAAATTTCATCTTTGACCTGCTGAATAGATAGAATTGTTCCTGAATGTCACTTGGTTGACGAATATATGTTTACCTAGTGCCAGATATGAGATCAATAGACCTTCCTCTCACATTTGGGTGAAGGCCGTATAAATTCAAGAACTGGCACAAAGAAAAAGAATATGAGGAGTTCCTATGAGCGCCAATGAGATGTGGGGCGGACGTTTCGCCGGTGGACCTGCTGCGATTATGCAAGAAATCAATGCTTCTATTGATTTTGATAAACGTATGTATCTACAAGACATTCTTGGATCCAAAGCCCATAGTGACATGCTTGCGGCAACCGGGATCATTAGTGAACAAGACCGTGATGAAATTCACCGTGGTCTTACCCAAATTCAGGAAGAAATAGAAGCGGATAAATTTGAATTCAGTGCGGAACTGGAAGACATTCACATGAATGTAGAAGCGCGTCTGAAAGAAATCATTGGGGATGCCGCAGGTCGCCTGCATACTGCACGTAGCCGTAACGATCAGGTTGCAACTGATTTTCGCCTTTGGTTACGCGATGCGATTGACAGTTTAGATGCACAATATGCGGATTTGCATAAAGCGTTAATCAACAAAGCAGAAAAACATGCGGATGTTGTAATGCCGGGATTTACACATCTTCAAGCAGCGCAGCCAGTCACATTTGGTCATCATTTACTGGCTTATGCAGAAATGGTGGGCCGTGACCGTAGTCGTCTGGCAGATTGCCGCAAGCGCCTAAATGAATGTCCATTAGGTGCAGCCGCTTTGGCAGGAACATCTTTCCCGACAGATCGGCATATGACTGCAAAGGCATTGGGTTTTGACGGTCCAACACGCAATTCTATGGATAGTGTTGCAGCTCGTGATTTTGCTATGGAGTTCTTGGCGGCAGCTTCCATCAGTGCCGTACATCTTTCTCGTCTGGCTGAAGAAATTGTTATCTGGGCATCTCAACAATTTAGTTTTGTTGCTTTGTCTGATGCTTTCACCACCGGCAGTTCCATCATGCCACAAAAGAAAAACCCCGATGCCGCAGAATTAATTCGTGCAAAACCGGGCCGTATCATTGGCTCTTTAAACGCGCTATTGATCGTGATGAAAGGCTTACCAATGACCTATGGTAAGGACATGCAGGAAGATAAAGAAGTCACCTTTGACGCCGCCGACAATCTTTCCCTATGTGTTGCAGTAATGGCCGGTATGGTAGAAGACATGGAACCACGCCCCGAATTCATGAAAGCAGCCTTAGTGAATGGTTTCCCAACAGCAACTGACCTAGCTGACTGGTGTGTACGTGTCTTGAATATGCCTTTCCGTGATGCCCATCACGTGACAGGTTCTTTGGTTGCATTAGCAGAAAAGAAAGAATGTGGTCTGGAAGATTTATCTCTAGCGGACATGCAGACTGTTGAAGCTAGTATCACTGAAGATGTTTTCTCTGTGTTATCAAGTGAGGCATCTGTAACCAGCCGAACAAGTTATGGCGGCACAGCACCGGAAAATGTACGTGCGATGGCCGCTGAAGCCCGTGCACGTTTCTTGAAATAAGTTAAAAGAAGGAAGATACCATGATCCGCAACATGATTATTGGACTAACAGTAATCCTTTTAACCGCTGGTAGTTTGTCTGCATGTGGTAAAAAACGCCCACCAGTTGCTCCTTCGCAGACTGAACAAGCCCAAGATACAACAAATTAATTCCCGTTCCCTAACAGGGTAGGATGAGGCTAATCCCATGAACCATTTTGATTATGTTGACGGTATTCTACATGCAGAAGGTGTATCCATTTCCGATCTAGCTGCAAAAGTAGGCACCCCTTTTTATGTTTATTCCTCGGCAACTTTAGAGCGTCATTATCAAATCTTTAAAGACGCTTTGGATGAGCAAGGTTTGGATACCTTAGTTTGCTATGCTGTGAAGGCCAATTCCAATCAGTCTGTATTGCGCACGTTGGGGAATTTAGGCGCAGGTGCTGATGTTGTTTCCGAAGGCGAAATGCGCCGTGCCTTGGCTGCAGGTATCCCGGCAGATCGTATTGTTTTCTCAGGTGTGGGAAAGACTGCTGCAGAAATGGCAGCTGCCATGGAAGAAGGAATACTAGAACTAAATGTGGAAAGTATTCCGGAGTTGGATACCTTATCTAAAGTGGCTGATGCCATGGAGACAGAGGCCCATATCGCCATCCGTGTGAACCCAGATGTTGATGCAAATACGCATGAGAAAATTGCCACTGGTAAAAAAGAAAATAAATTCGGTATTGATATCGAAATGGCCGGTCAGATATACGCCAAGGCCATGGAATTACCGGGTGTGAAACCTGTTTCAATCGCGGTCCATATTGGATCACAATTAACCGATCTAGCCCCATTCCGCGCAGCATTCACTAAAGTGGCCGAAACTGTTCAAATGTTGGACAATATGGGTGTCCCACTAGAACGTATCGACATTGGTGGTGGCCTTGGTATTCCTTATTCTCACGGAGATGAGGAACCACCTTTACCAAAAGATTATGCGAAAGTCGTCAAAGAAACCCTTGGTCATCTGAACAAGAAAATCATGCTTGAACCGGGTCGCTTGATCGTTGGGAATGCTGGCTTATTGGTATCTGAAGTAATTTTTGACAAAAAAGGTGATACAAAGCGTTTTGTCATTGTGGATGCGGCGATGAATGATTTGGTACGCCCTACACTTTATGACGGACACCACGAAATCATTGCTGTGGAAGAAGCCAAAAATGATGAAATTCATTCTCTTAGTGATGTCGTCGGTCCTGTCTGTGAAACAGGTGATACTTTTACGAAAAACCGTGAATTACCTGAATTTGAAACAGGTGATTTAATCGCCTTTGGTTCCGCTGGTGCCTATGGTGCAGTCATGGCTTCTACCTATAATTCTCGGCTTTTGGTGCCAGAAGTTATGGTGAAAGATGATCAATTTGCTGTGATCAGACCGAGACAAGATTACGAAGCTCTGATAGGATTAGACAAAACCGCCCCTTGGTTGGAAGAAAACCATTCCGAATAAGGGGTATTTGACCAACCTTTTTTTGGATGGGCGTCAGTCATTCTGACGGTCTTAGATGAGGAAACACGTAGTCAGGAACTTCGTCGGGCCCGTAAATATTGCGGTTACTTGGCTTGTCCTAATGACTACGGAGTTTATCAAGCATGGGCGCTTTGCGTTACTTTTCTTAAGTTTATGGCTCTGTCTCGCTCTAAGCCCACTTCCCAATATTCTATCTGGAATATTTCTGAATATAATTTCTTATGGGCTCATTGCTGCATTTCTTTATACAACTATTCTTTTCATAAGAAATGTAACCATTCCGTCATTTCAAGACATTTTAAAAGCGATCGAAGACAATAACGAACTGGAAAATCGCCCTTTAAGGTCTCTTAACGACAATCTGTCCCAACATTCAATTGCCCAGCGCGAGACGAAACAACTTTGGCAATTGCATCAAAAAAACTTACTTTCTGATCTACCCAAGCTTTCGCCCGGATGGGGAAAGCCTATTTGGGTTACAAAAGACCCATTTGCCTTACGATTTTTATGTCTTTTCTTGCTGGTAATATTTGCGACAGCTAACAATAAGCCTCTGAAGCAAATTCTTCTCGATAGTCTTTTACCAACTAATATTTTTCCCCCTTCTCTGCCTCTACAGATAGATGGTTGGATTACCCCACCAGACTATACAAGGATGCCAACGACATTACTTGAAATAAATCAAACCAAGGCGGATGAGCAAACCTCTAATGTCACGATTTTTCCTGTTCAATCAAATCTAGTTTTACAGGTCAATAATAGTAACGAAATTCCAGAACTCTATATTGACGGAATTAAAATAGCGAATAACTTTAAGCAACTCACGTCAAACAGCTTTCGGCTCGCAACTGATATAGAACAAGGTGGGCCTGCCGAGTTGCGCGTAGATGATGAACCAGTTGCTAAATGGAACTTTAGATTAATTCCCGATCTTCCCCCAGAAATAAATTTCAAAGGACAAATTTCATACACAAATAGAAAGAGCTTACGTATTCCTTTTATTGCTATGGATGATTACGGAATTAAGCAAATTGATCTAAGATTAACAAGAAATTCCGGTCAGCATGAATTTGAAAAAATTTTGCAACTACCCCTTATTGAATCCAACGGCCAAAAACGCGATTTAAGTTCAAGTCATTTCATCGATTTAACAGCACATCCCTGGGCAGGCTTACAAGTAAAGGCAGAATTGTTGATAACCGATGCTATTGATCAAATTGGTAGTTCCCTATCGCAAATCATCACGTTACCGCAACGTGCCTTCACAAATCCTGTAGCTCGACAAATCATTGCAATCCGCCGCTCTGTTGCCTTATCGAACTCTCCCGAAGAAATGACAGCTCAAGCAATTAGAACAGCATCCTTAGCAGAAAAATCAGATGCATATGAACATGACCAAACTGTTTATATGACCCTGCATATTGCTGCACGCCGCCTAAATGCAATTGACCGTATCGAACACAAACAAAACTCCATGCGCTTGCTATGGGATATTGCACTATATCTAGAAGAAGGTGCTGCTATCGCCAATCTTGGAAAACTTCAGGCTGCAGAACAGGATTTGATGGATGCTTTAAATCGTGGAGCGAGTGATCAAGAGATTGACCGCCTAATGCAAGCGTTAGAGCAAGCAATGGCTGAATACATGCAGGCATTGGCACGCGACTTACAATCTAATGATGCGCCCAAAACTGGCCTACAAAAGCAAATTGATGCTTCTCGTATGATGGATAGCAAAAGTATACAAGATATGATGGAGCAACTGCGCGAATTGCTAAAAATGGGTATGATGGATGCAGCACGCGATCTTTTGTCTGATATCCAAAACATCATGGAAAACCTTCAAATGGCGGAAGAGGAAGACTTACCTGAAAGCACTATGCAAGCTGTGGAGATGATTCAAGACATAGAAGAAATCATGAAGAAACAGCAACATTTGATGGAAAGAAGTTATAATCGAGCCATGGGACGCAATAGTGATTCAAGTCAAATTGATCATAATGAAACTCAAAATTCCTTACAAAACATGCAAGCTCAAAACCCCGAAGATATCGCTGAACAAGCTGCACTTGCAAAACAACTCAAACAATTACGCGAAGAATATAAACAATTGATGCAACAAGATGCACCCCAGAGCTTCATTGAGAGTGAGGAGGCAATGGGCGCTGCTAAACATTCCTTGGAGCAAGGCGACAACCATCAGGCATCCGATCTTCAGGGAAAGGCCATTGACGCTCTACAACAAGCACTAAGTCAAATGGAAGAAAGTATCATTGAACGTTTTATGAATAGTAATCAGCAATCTATTTCATCAGAAACCTCCCCCCAAGGGAAAGGCCGGGATCCCTTTGGTCGAAATATGCCAAATCCTCTCGGCACTAACAGCGAAGGCAGAAAAATACCTAATGCCTCTCAAATGGGTCGTGCACAATCCATTCAGCAAGAACTTCGCCGTAGATATAATGATAAATCCCGTGAGGAAGATGAACTGGACTATATAAAACGTTTATTGAAACCGTTTTAAATCCAACTCTTCTTAAACCTAACATGCATACCAAAAAGGCATCCCATGTAAGGATGCCTTTTTATTAAGATAGATAAAAAATTCATCTTATTGGACTGATTCCGAAGTTTGATCAGAGCTATTCTCGGAATCCGTTTCTTCTTTCTCTTTCTCCATCTCACGTGCAACTTCCGCTTCAGTTGCGAACGTCAACTCCAGAGAAACACCGCCAGTCGGTGGGTTAAGCAAACGAGATTCATATTTAACAGATTCACCAGGTAAAGCTTCCGGGTTTTCTGTTTCGAAATACCAGAAATAGATTTCTTCTTTTTGAGTATTCAATAATACGCCATTTAAGAATGGAATACGTACTGTCTCCGAAGTCGTATTCACGACCTCACCTCGAATAATCAAGGTCTGGTCCTGACCATTCGTTTCAATCTCGAATACTGGATCAGGTAGCTCTAAACCAAAACCGACAATATCTGGATGTATACCAAATAGAGCGTATACTTTTTTCGCCGGCGGGAAGGATTTTGTAATAGATTGATTAAAATACAAAGCAGGGCCGACAAAAATTCCAATGCAGAAAATCAAGATAAACCATGCTTTGAGCGGGGAGCGTGTTTTCTTTTTCACAACACGCTTCACTTTGACATTTTTCATATTCCGTGGAGGAATTGGTGGTGGGTCCATAGACAGGCTTGGCATGCCTGCTTTATCACGCGCTTCGTCTAAAGCTGCAGCGGTTTCTTCTGGGTCTTTGGAAGCAATATCTTCCAAATCCGGCATCTCGATTTCTTCTTCATCATCACCGCGTTCTTTGGCATCCACAGCAGATGCCAGAGCAAGTAATGCTTGCTCAAGCCCATCGGCACTCATTCCAACATCCGTTACAGGCGTGGACGGAATATACTTTATTGGATCAGGCTCAGCTTCCTGTGTTGCAGCTTCTTCTTCAGATGTTTCCTCCGCTGAGACTTCTTCGGCTACATTATCCTCAACTGTTTCATCAACGCCTGCCTCAGCTGCCGCTTCTGCGAAAATATCATCCACATCATCGTTTGTTGCTGCAACTTCCTCAACAACAGGTTCAGCAATCGGCTCAGGAGCCGGAGGTTTAGGAGGTGGTGGTGGAGGCGCAGCAGGGCGCGGTGCTGCTGCAACAGGACGTTTAGCCGCAGCTTTTTTGACAACACGTTTCGCTGAGCGCTTCGCACTTACTTTCTTAGCAGGGCTATCTGCAACAGCATCATCCGTAGTGGCTTTCCAGCTATGTGCACATTTAGCGCATTTAACAACACGACCCTGTGGCCCGATTGCATTATCAGGCACACGGAACTTTGTTGAACAATTAGGACAAGCCAAGATCATAGCGCGCGCTATCTACCCTATACTAGAATTAAGCAGAACTTTATTCATACCTACCTTTAAAGCCCCAGTCCTTAAAAGCAGAATAAAATCTACAAACATTTTTAATAGAATGCCTTTAATTCATACAAATGGTCAAGGATAAACAGCGTTAAAATTTTGTTAAGTGCCTTGATTCCACTATCGAAATTATTAAATCATGTATTATATTTGATAAAGGAAATAAGCTTACTCCACTTTCCTGCCTAGATTTCGCCCTATTCTTTAACTAACAAATAGATTGCAGCATTGCCCTTAAGAGAAAATCCTGTTATCCGATTTCTATAGGGAGTTGGGTAACCCTATTTATTAAGTTCAGTTTTTAAAACTTACTATCAGGAGCCTAGACCAAGTGATTCGGTTTGAAAATGTTGGTATGCGTTACGGTGCAGGGCCTGAAATTCTGCGCGACATTACCTTTACGTTGGCGCCAGGCTCATTTCATTTCCTGACAGGCCCTAGTGGTGCCGGAAAATCGTCCTTACTTCGCTTGCTGTATTTGGCTTACCGTCCCAGCCGTGGTCTCATTCATATTTTTGACAAAGATTTAGCGACCACACCACGAGAAAAACTCCCCATTTTGCGACGCAAGATTGGTGTTGTTTTTCAAGATTTTCGCCTGTTAGATCACTTATCTGCTTTCGATAATGTAGCCTTACCTTTACGCATTTCAGGCGTATCGGAAAAACAAGTACAGAAATATGTCAGTGAGCTTTTAGATTGGGTTGGCTTAACACATCATATAAATGCCAAGCCGCGTACTTTATCCGGTGGACAAAAGCAACGCGTTGCGATTGCTCGTGCAATTATTTCACGCCCTAAACTCCTTCTTGCTGATGAACCAACTGGAAATGTAGATGACGAAATGGGCGTACGTCTTATGTATCTGTTTCAAGAACTAAATAAGCATGGCACCACGGTTTTAATTGCTACACATAGCCAACATCTCATTGACCACTTTGGTCATCCAGTCATGCATATCGAAGATGGCACATTAGAAGTTCCCGCATCTGCCAGCGGCTTGAAGCGCTATCAATCAATGGAAGAAAGCGTGTAAAAATGGCCCGCACTGATCATCTTCCATTATCAACAGACCCATCTACTAAGCTGATGCCTTGGCTGGTTGGTTTTCTCGTTTTTATTGCCGTTCTGGCCACATCTGGGAGTATGCTTTTAACTGGCCTCGCTGATATGTGGGATAAAGGTTTATCAGGCTCTGTCACCATTCAAATCCCGCCACTGGAAGGGGATAGCGAAGTCGAAACCACAGCCAAGACAGAAAACATTCTTGAAGCAGTTCAAAAAACGCAAGGACTGGGTGAAGTCCGCCTTCTTCCAAATACAGAAATTATTGAACTACTCAGCCCTTGGCTGGGAGAGAATATAAATCCTGAAAATCTCCCCCTACCAAAGTTAATTGAAGCTGAAATAGATAATTTAGAAGCAGTAGACTTTGAAGAATTGAACAGAAGATTACGTGCAATCTCTCCTGGTGCAATTGTCGATAGTCATGATGTCTGGCGAGATCATATGATTGGCCTGTTAAATATCCTGCGTTTGGTTGGGTTGTCAGTTGTAGCGCTTGTCACATTGTCTGGCGTGATTATGGTTGTTTTTGCAACACGTGGCGGATTGGTGGCCCATAATGAAGTTATTGAAGTGCTACATCTAATTGGTGCCAGAGATTCATTCATCGCGCGCCAATTTCAATCTCATGTCTTTTGGGCAGCTTTAAAAGGGGCCGTCATTGGTGCTATTTTGTCTTTCGGTGTGATTTGGGGGTTAGCGGAAATGGCCAATAACCTAACCGGGGATAGTAATCTTTCCACCTTGCCAGGTCTGGACACTACCCAATTAGTGATATTAGGATTCATCGCCCCTATTGCTTCATTCATAGCCATGTATGCAGCACGCCGAACTGTTTTAACTACTTTACAGAAAATCATGTAAACATGCCGTTACTCAGGAGAAATAAAGGCCGTAAAAGAAAAACTTTGGCCTTCTGTATCCTGATCGTTGCGTCATGGGTCGGTGGTTTATTATGGTTTATCGATAGCATCCCTAAAACGCCTCAATTTTCAGATCAAAAAACCGATGCAATTGTTGTCCTGACAGGCGGCACTTTACGTCTGGAAGAAGGCTTAGACCTTCTTGAACGAGGTCTTGCAAATAAACTATTTGTTTCCGGCGTACATCGAGCGGTCAATGTCGAGGAATTACTGCGCCTTTCACGCGAAACGCCTTCTCAGTTGGATTGTTGTATCACACTGGGATATGAAGCCGACAACACACAAGGCAATGCCATGGAAACAGCTCTTTGGATGCATGAACAAGGCTTTAAGTCTATGCGCCTAATTACAGGCGGCTATCATATGCCACGCAGTTTAATGGAATTACAATATGTTCTCCCTGATACCGAGATTATTTTGCATCCCGTCTACCCTGACCATGTAAAACTAAATGATTGGTATCTATGGCCCGGTACAAGTTTATTAATTATTGGTGAGTATAACAAAACCATTTTCATCCCTATACGCAGATTGCTAACCCGCTTAATCACTGCTAAAGACTAACTCCTAAATTATTAGTATGGCTAACTTTGCTGACAGGTAAATTCCTATGATAGCGATCCGATCTTTTCTATTTTTGATCCTATTTTATGTCTATATGGCAATGATGTGTATCATCGGTCTGCCATTTCTTTTATTGCCTCGAAAATTTATGCGTCACATGGCAAAGTTCTGGTTGGGGGGCTGCCTTGTATTAACTAAATATGTGGTTGGGATTAACTATAGAGTTATTGGGCAAGAAAATTTACCTGAAGGCAGCGTGATTATTGCGGCCAAACATCAAAGTGCATGGGAAACATTGGCAATGCACTATTTGAATTTTGATTCTGCCTATGTTTTGAAGAAAGAGCTTTTATCAATCCCTCTTTTTGGTCGCTATCTTAGTAAAATGAACTGTGTCGCCGTTGATCGCAAAGCGGGCGCCAGTGCTTTGAAGGAGATGGTTACTCAATCTCGCATTGTTCTTGATAACAATCGCTCACTTGTAATCTTCCCCCAAGGTACAAGAACAGCCCCGGGTGAGGATCGCCCATATCATCCAGGGATTGCAGGCCTCTATACTCAAAACAACACAGCTGTTGTACCTGTTGCCCTCAACTCAGGTCAATTTTGGGGTCGAAATGCATTCAAAAAAGTACCGGGTACCATCACAGTCGAATATCTTGAACCCATTGAACCGGGCTTACCAAGACGCGAATTTATGAACCTGCTTAAAGAACGTATCGAAACAGCAAATAAACGCATCGAAGACGATGTTATCCAGGAACGTGGCTTCTAATGAGAGATAACTTCCAAAATTATGATCTTCGTAAAGCAATCCTAGAAGATGCAATCTCTTTATCAGAATGCATTGATAATGCTTATGCAAAATATACAGGTATTATAAAAGAACTACCGAATTTTTCGGATGGCATAGAAGAAGATATTCTAAGTAACGAAGTCTGGGTATTAACTGACAGCTCCACCATCATTGCCGGCCTCATCTTGATGCTGCAAGAAGGTTATCTGAAATTAGCCAATATCGCGATACATCCAGATTGGACCGGCAAAGGAATTGGACGTTATTTGCTAGAGTTTGCCGAAAAAAGAGCAAGAGATCTTGGCTATTCGGAAATGCGATTAAATACCCATATGGAAATGACTGACAATATCAGTTTATATCATCATTTAGGATGGAAAGATTTTGACCAAAAAGGTAAGA
>NZ_SMMC01000100.1 GCF_009711445.1 Curvivirga aplysinae
AAATTAACTTTTCTCAGCGCTACATCAAAAATTCACGTCCTAGTCCCTTCATTGCATATTCAGAAAGAATTTGATGCAGAAAGGACTGCTATTATGACTAAGCTAAATACATCATCGCTAACTTCCAAAGCAATCTTGTTCGCAGGGGCTGTAACGGTTCTTGCCGCATGTCAAACAACCACTCAAGAAGCTTCTAATGAAGGTATTGATTATCGACAAGCACGCTTTGAAGAAGTTGCTGCAATGCGTGACTATCGTGACTGTATTGCAGAGGCTCTAACTTTAGATCAACAAGCGCGTACCAACAAATCCGCAGGTCAATATATTGCTTCTGCCAAAATGGTACAGACATGTGAATCCGGTTTAGGCCCAAATGTAGCAGGTATCGCCGTTGAAGAACGCATGCGCGCCTATGGTCTATCCATCCAGAACTATCTGAAAGGTGGTGATATCGCCGCAGCCCAAAAATCTTTGGATAACTTTACAACGGCCTTTTCAGGCAAGGATTTATATTACGCCGATGGGTCTTCTTTCACAGAAACTATGAATGCCCTTTTAAATCGTGAAGAAGCATCTTCTTTCGGGCAATTCTCTATGCTGAATGTCAGCAAAGATTTGAAACAAGAAATGCGCCGCAAAACATATTGGAGCACAAATTAAGCAACGCCACAAAATAAGAAGAGCTGCTTAAAACTTGCCCCAAAGGAGACAGAAAATGTTCAAAACATCTAAATTCGGAAAGACATTGATTTGCAGTGCAGCTTTGGCCGCAATTGTGATGTCCACTACACCGGCCACAGTATTTGCATCCACCGCGGATTGGGCACCAACCGCGAGTGAGAAATTGGTTAAAATGCCAGCAACCTATTTAAAACGTGCCGTAGAACGTGATTTCGCAAGTTCTGCTTTGGCATCTGCTTTAAGCGAAAATACGGACACAATGGCTGCCAAGAAAGCTTCGTTGAAAGATTTGCAGGAAGCTGCAGAAATGGCAGAAGGTGATCTTCGTATTGAGCTACAGCATCAATATCTGGCAGAGAAAAAAGCCTATATCCGTTTAATGGGCGAACGTCAGGATATGCAACGCAAGCATGCAGAAACACGTATTAAGTTTTATCAACGCTTGTTACGTAAACTTGAACGCAATAACCAAGGTACAACGCCTGAAACACAGGCTTTGATCCAGCAACAGGAAGAAGCAAAACAACGTTTCAGTGCCATGTCTGACAAAGTTGATATGGAAGTTTTCGGTGAACCTGGCGCCAAACGCAGTAAGTATTCTGTTGATTATGCGAAAAATGAATTGGCTTTAAAACAATTAGCCGCCGCTATCGAAGGCCATCCGATGAATCAATCAGCTCAGATGGATGGAGAGCCTATCTCTAAACAAGACTATATCAAGCGTTTGATTCAGGATGGTGAATCCGAAGTTGCCCTTTTGGACCAGAAAGATGAATTGCTTGGCTATATGGCGAAATTGGTCGCCTTAGACGCAATGGCACTTGCCGAAGAAGTAGAAGAAATCCAGTTGGGTGGTTTGGCTGAATCTTTGGAAGAAGATCAAAGCCCCTTTGATCCGGCCGATAACGTCGACCTCTTCTTAAACTAAGCTCAAAGCATCTAACCCATTTTAATGACAGGAGACTGATCATGTTGAAAAACAAAGTAACACAAACCTTTACTGCATTAGGTATTGCAACCTTTGCCACTTTATCCATTACGACTGCACATGCAGGTACATTGGAAAATCTGGAACGCGAACGTGCGGAAATCATTCAAACATTGTTAAACCCTTCTATTTCCGCAGAACAACGTGCAGATAAGATCAATACATCTAAACACCGTTTGGTTGATATGGAACGTATGGTTCTGCGTGACAAAACATTGGAAGGAAAAAATACCCCGGAAGTGCGTGTGGCCTTTCAAAATTACGACCTGACCTTCCTAGCCCATTCTTCCATCGAGAAAGATGTTTCCATGATGGATTTATGGCTGGAGCAAATGGGCATCACAACCAACAGCGTGATGAACGCCCATGTGGGCCGCCAATAATAAATCCAAGTAAAAGGAATTGGTTATGTCTGATATGTCACCTACCCACGATACTGTTGACGCAGAAATTGTTGAAGCCCCTCAACCAAAAAAATCTGCAGAGGCTTTAAACAAGTTACGCCTTGTTGCCGGAAATCTATCTCGCACCGTGAGTTACTTCCTAGGACTAACAGTCTTGGTTTTGGGTGGCGCCGTCGCCATAACCAAGACATCCGTGACGGAAATTGCATCTTGGGCAGAGAGCATCTTGGGATACGGTTTTATCGGCCTTCTTGCGATTTTAATTGCGGGCAGCTTGTTTAGCCTCGCCAATATGACACGCCAGAAGAATATGGCGAATTGTAACCTTTGGCTTGAAACTGGCCTGCATATGGCTGCTGGTATTACCACATTGGCTCTGACATTCACCTTACTAGGGATCAGTCTTGGCATTGGTGGATTATCCGAGCAAGCCCTGACACCAGAAACTGTTCAAGACGTCATTCGTAGTCTGACAGCACAATTCTCACTTGCCTTTATGACGACTGTTATTGGTTTGCCAACTGCCGCTTTATTGCGCGGGGCGCTTCTTATCAGTCATGCACATATCATGACTAAAAACAGTGAAGCGATATTAGAAAACCAAGCTTAACCAGTCACTATTAGATAAATTATAAGGACGAAGATCATGAAATTTCTAATCTTTAATGTCACCGTCGCAGCTGCTTTAGGTTATCTTGTTTTTGGTGAAGAGCTAGGTCTCACTTCGGTAAAAGATGAGTTTACTGCTAACACAACCCCGGAAATCAACGAAGAGAAAGAAACATTGGCATCGTTGAATGCCGAGGACTTAAAACCAATGATCGCTGAAATGATCACAGTCAGTCAGGAAACAAGTCCTCAACCCTTATCTGAAGACGATATTAAGACAATTGTTGCAAATGCCGTTGCCGATGCATTGGCACATCAACAAATGCCTTTATCTATCCAAGAAAACACCATTGAGACGCATGAAACACCTTATGTCTCAGAAATTGATGACACAACAAGTGATCTCATCGAAGAAGAATTGCCAACAACTGTGGTAAAAACACCTGTTACACATGCGCCGTCTGTTGAAACCGGTGGCTTAGGAATACCAGAAAAAAGCAATATGCCTGTTCAAGTTGCTGCTGCCCCTAACAATATTCAATTGGCAGAAGGGGAAGCAATGATGACACCCCAATCTCGCCAAAAGGAATTAGATAAATTGGTTAATAGTCTGGAATTAATGTTCCTAGATTTGTCTAACTAAGAATTTGTAGACAAATCTATATGCATCACGCCGGAGAGAATTAATGGGTAGAAAGTTTGATATGAAAGATATGATCGGAATGGTGACAATGCTATGCCTTGCAACTCTTCTGATTATCAAACTCTTGCCAAATGTCGCAGAAAAACCGCGTGACACACCCCAACCTGCGCTTGAAGAAAAATTAACAGAAATCCCCTCTGTTCCCAAACTCGACATATCCGAACTTCCCCAAATGAATATGGCGGCAATTACGCTACCTGAACCACCCCCAATGGAAGTTTCGGAGGATCTTACACCTGATCCAATTCAAGAAGTGAAACAAGAGACTATTGCCCATACGCCGCCAAAAGAAGAAATTACTTCGGCAAAAATCAAAACTATAAAGCCATTGCAAGTTCAGTCTGATACTGAAAAATCCACATTGGTAAAATCTACGCTGCAAGTATCGGAAAACGCTCCCCCAAAACAAACTGATCGAATTAAGATAACAGCGCTTAAAGAAACCGCAAATCATGTGCTATCGGATCAACCGATTGAAAAGATAGAACCTCTATCTGAAATGATCGAAACTCAATCTGATGAACAAACAAAGCATCAATCAACATGGGTGGCAGAACCTGAACTGGATAATTCCGATCTAGATAACTTAAGAAATCAATCACCTAAACAACAGGACGACACAATCGTTAAAGAGTCCCAAAATGCTCGCGCAACAATTACAGCCAGCATTAAAAACCGTGAAACCGTTCAAACAGGCCGCAGTTTGCTGAAAGTGTTAGAACATGGGCAAGGACCAGCCATTCAAATTATCTGGCCGGAAAATGCTCAAAACCGTGAACGCCTCTATACACATCTCACGCGATGCTATGGCATGGTTAGTGCCATCCTGACACAATCAACTTTTTATAGAGCAGATGAAATAGGTAGCTGGGATTTAAATCCGGATCTCTATAGTGGTTTTTTACGTCAACCATCCGGCCGCTTACCAAATGAAGAACGCACACAACTTCGTCAAATCCAGCGTCAGAATAATTTGCACGGTAACTTGCCCCCTGTTCGCCTATTCCCACGTCAATCTGATGCCATCTTACTTGGTGGGCTTCAACAATTGATTGGAGACAACTACCTAAAAGCCAATGACATTCAAGGCAGATATACCCTAAGCAATGGCAATTTACGTCTGGAAAATATCAATGTTGATGGTACTTCAGTGAGTGGAAGCATTGATTTCACTCCACTCTATAGAAATTGTGGAGGCTGGACATGAAATACGTATCCATCCTACATCTTGTAGGCCTCAGCTTACTTACTGTTATAATAACCGCCTGTAACTCTACCCGTGAGACACATTATCAGGGAAAAGAAATCTCAACCTCTTTCTTCCAACGTGAAGTACAATTTGAACTTGAGGAAGAATATTTCCGACAAGCCCCTGAATGTATTACAGTTCTACCGATTGTTGATGAAAATGGGACAACCTTATCAACCTCTAAAACGATCGAATCTGCCTTTGCCCGGCATCTCTATAGCAAAGTTAACCGGGTCATTGGCCCACAGGACCGTGACACACTTAGTCGTCAATTGGCATTTGATCTCAGCCATCAATCGGATCGTCAAGTTTGGAAAGCCAATCGGAATTGTTATCATTTCATCTCCCTACATCCGTTGGATGATCAGGGGAATTACCTTTTCTTTTGGTCGCGTAAAGCAGTAGGTGTTGAGGCACGCATCACGACTGATGGACAGGATGACATTTTATGGCGTGGTAGGCATATAGCCGATCGCCATAATGGTGGCCTCCCCTTAACACCATTGGATGCAGCTGTTGCTATATTTGAAGCAAATAGTCTCGCATTTGATGAAGATGTACATCATTCCTTGGCAGATGATTTAGCACGTCGTATTCTAGCCACACTTCCGAACCTTCGTGATCCGCTAAATAGCTATTAAGAAACATGAAATTTAAATCTTTACTTCTAGGTCTTTCCTTAACACTTGTTCCCTTTTTACCGCAAATCGCATTTGCTGAAGAAGCAGATACAACCAAGCAGTTAAACAAGCTGGCACGTAATATCACCAATGATATCTTTGCCTATCGCGAAGGCGTTAAGATTGGATTTCGCCCTTTCTTCAAAGGTGAAACATCTTTGAACCCACAAGCTGCTGATAAGCTTTATCTTCAGTTTTATACGGCGTTGAATAGATATAAAGATTTTGGTGAATTTCATTATATCGATCAACGCCATATGAAGGAATTGCTGCAAGCACGTGAAGAATATTATATGGCAAATCCGACCAAGCTATTGGAAGCGGCCCAAGCTGATATCGAAATCATTTGTCACCCGCAAAGCTTGTCGAATGCAATTCGCCTTTCTTGTGTGGCATCCGATTTACAAAATGCCATCACTTATTCTACACGCGAGATTGAGGTCCCTTTTGACCTACAAAAAGAAGGGGCTACCGATTACAAATATGCGTTGGAAAATTTAGCCCTAAATCTAGCACCACAAGTTAACGACCTACACTCTACTTATCGCCCCGTAATTATCGATATGCAAAGCGGACGCGAAACTGAATTATCTCAACTTTTGGGAAATAGACTTTCTGGCGAGTTGCAAAAACAAGTTGGGAAAATTTATAAATCCGCCCTTGAAAGTTATGAAGCAAACAAAGTGCTGAATGATGCACTAACACCGCCTGCGGAGTTATCCCAGCAATACAGCTTAAAAGGCGAACTTAACAAAACCAGCGTTGATGTATACGAATTACATGTGACTATGCAAAATAATGGAAAAATTGTGACTTCTGGCAGTCGCCTTATCAAAGCCTCCTCTTTGCCAAAAACAGAGGTGACAAATGTAAACCATAATTTAGGTCAAATTTTCACAGCGACAGGCGAAGCGATTATTTCTGATAAATTGGATGCAGATGCCGCCAGACGTGGTGCTATTAATCTAGCCCGTGCCCGGGCAGTTTCTCAGGCATCCGGCCTACCCGCCCCTGCTTTTGAAAAAATTGCCACCGAAGCCGAAGCCTCTCTTATTCTGCTAAATAGTTTAAAATTCGGCATTCCAATCAAAGAAAGTATTGTTGATCTCGCTGCTACAAATAACGGTAAAAACATTGCGATTGAATTACATGCTGAAGTCAAAGCCATTGGCACGAAATTATCACCAACCATTCAAGCCAAACTAAATAAAGCATCCTATAGAGCGGGAGATAAAATCCATATCAATCTATCTTCTGCAGGACATACAAATGTAGGTATTTACGGCTGGTTTGCAGATGGCAGCATGATCCGTATCTATCCAACCAAAGATCAACAAGCGATCGCCTTAACCAAAGGACGTCCTTTGATATTACCTCGCCCTGATGAGCCACAATTGATGACAGCACCCATGCCAATCAGAGGCAATAAAGAAGATCAAGAAGCTATCGTGATCATTGCCAGCAATGAATATTTCGACTTCCAATCCTTAGCACCACGCTTAGGGGAAAGCATAAATCAGACCATAGAAAAAGCCGCCACAGCGGGCGACTTTTTCGACAGATTAGGCAATATGGACTTGAGTCGGGTCAGTTTAACCATATTGCCTTATCAGGTGCATAACTAATTTCAGTGGGTGGAGGAAATTATTTAGTTAAGCACCCTTTTAATGATGTAGATAAATTCTGCATCAATTCGAAATACTGATTGCCACCAGCTTTCAATCCAAAGCCGATTGGATCTAGTTCACCTGTTTTCAAATTAGTGTCTTCCTGAAGAACCTTTACCAATTTTGGTTTAAATTGTGGTTCTGTGAAAACACATTTTACATTGTTATGTTCAACAAATTCACGCAATTCAGAAAGACGTTTTGCGCCCGGTTTTCTTTCAGGATCAAGTAAAACAGCACCTGCAGGCTTTAAGCCATAGCTATCTTCGAAATACTGGTAAGCATCATGAAACACTAAATAGCTAACGTCCCCTAATCCTGCCAATTGAGTGGATAAATCCTTATCTAACTGATCAAGCTTTGCAATAAGGGCGGTTTTTCTTTCCGCCAAACCATCTTTCAGTTCTGGGGAATGCGCCACAAGTTGTTTTTCCATGGCATCAACCATCATCTTCGCATTTTTCACGCTCAACCAAAGATGTGGATCATGTGCATGCCCATCACCAGAGAAATGTTCCTCATGCCCGTGTTCATCATGATGTTCTTCATGTTCAGCATGTTTTTCATGATCATGGTCGTCATGACCTTCATGTTCGGCGTGATCATGGTCTTTGTGTTCTTTTTCATCATGCGCATGGTCGTCGTGCCCATGGTCATCATGACCGTGTTCTTCATGTGCATGATCATCGTGACCATGTTCATCATGATGTTCCTCAGCATGGTCGTCATGGCCGTGATCATCATGGTCGCCGTGACCGTGGTCGTGATCATGGTGATGGCCTTCTCCCCAGACACCACCTTCACGGATTTCCAAGAAGTGTAATCCTTTAATTTCCTCTAAAGTTAAAAGATGATCATCTTCAACATTTGAATGTAAAACCTTCTGGATGGAGCTTTCCAAAACAGGGCCAACCTGAACAACCATATCTGCCTTTGTCAGCTTACGAACATCACTTGGCTTCAAAGTACGGCCATGTGGTGTCGCACCTGCATTAGACAATGGTTGCACCTCTGCCAAATCACCAACCAAAGCTTCAGCCAAACCTTGAATGGGTGGAATTGTTGTCACAATCAACGGTTTGTCTGCTGCATAGGCGGAGGACAACATGGAAGAAGAAAGTAAACCAGCAGCCAAAGCGGCCATAAATTGTTTCTGCATCATAAACCTATTTCGGAAAAATCAATTAGTCATGTTTTGTTATAACATAACAATTTTGGACGCAAGCAGTTTATTAATTAATTGTACGTGCATATTCGCTGGGAGAAAGATCAAATTGTTTTTTAAATTGTGCGGAAAATCTCGCTTCCGACTTATATCCACATGCTAAAGCCACCTCTATGGGTTTTTTTGATTTTTGTAACAATGTTAAAGCAAAACTCATACGCGCTTCTCTCAAAATCTTTCTAAAACTTGTGAATTCTATATCCAATTTACGGGCTAATGTCGCTCTGCTCATAAAAAGCAATTGCGCGATATCATCAAGGCGATGATCAAACCCCGGGTTGTTGCTGACCAGATGAATTACTTTCTGAGTATATGTATTCCACTGAGTTGGAAATAACATAGACAACATATTCAATTCTTTAAGCACCTCATAAAACCCATAGATGAATTGAGTTTGTGCTGCTTCTGATAAATTTTTAAAACCATCCGATGTGATAAATTCCAGACAATAATCTAAATTAACCTGACGTTTTATGATTGGTGAAGGCATCTTAAAATCAGATAACTGATTTTCCAGCATCTCCATCGGCGGGGCAACTTTGAATGTCACACATTTCGACTGGAAATCTATCCCCTCAGGGATGTTCAAAAAGGTTAGGTATTGATCTGCATGCGTCATTAACCAATTGGTCGGATCAAGCTTCATCAATTCATCACGCAAAAACAGCTCCTTATGCCCCTTTTGAACCCAAATGATTGTAGGGAAGCGTATAGGCACATTTCGCAATTTTTGTGGGCTGCGGCTTTTGAAAATCTGCGTTTCAACAACTGAATTCATGTGAATGATCCGACCTAAATATCTCTAGATTACTCAGTAACAAATGTGCCTGTAATACGGGCCTTTTCAAGATGCAATTGGTTCAAAAAATAACCTATAACTGCATTTGAAGCACCTACAGGAATCTCCAAGTTTTCTTGTGGCAAGGCCCAAACGGTAAACTGATAACGATGCATACCATCCCCTTTTGGTGGGCAAGGCCCGCCATAACCATTGTATCCATAGTCATTTTTACTTTCAAAACCAATGCTTGTCCCCCGATCCAAACTGGTTTGACTTCTCGGGATATTGATCATACTCCAATGCCAAAAACCGCTTTCGGTTGGCGCATCCGGATCAAATGCCGTAATCGCAAAGCTTTTAGTACCTTTGGGCACATCTGACCAACTTAGATGCGGCGAAATATTCCCCCCAGAGCAACCAAAACCATTAAACTGATGTATTTCCGGAATACGGCTACCTTCTTCAATATCCTTACTTTTTAAATCCAAAGCAAAAGACGTATTAGCGATCAACGCAAAACCAATCGCATAGATTATTCTTAACATTTTCTTATCTCCATCATGTCAATCAATGGATTGAAGATACGAGCAACAGCATGAAAAATATCGCCACAATAACTCATTTTCACATAAATAATATATAATATGAGCATTTATGTTAATTCTCGTATCAAGGAAAGTCGAGTAATCAATCGTTCTTCTGTAAATGCAGCCATCAATAACTTGAACAGAATGCTTGCGCCGCCTATATGATATTTCTATGCTATTTTCCAATCGGATTGACTTAGAAAGAAAGACAAATTCATGGGTTCTATTATCTGGCTGATTTATACAGTGATTAATCTCTATAT
>NZ_SMMC01000168.1 GCF_009711445.1 Curvivirga aplysinae
CTTTTTACGCTTGTTAAAAGCTAAATAATAACCTCTATTTGTTTTAAATTCTGCATGCCCTACCCGTTGCAATTGGTTAGAGGCCAATTGATTTTCCAAAAGGCTGTAACTGCCAAGTGCAATTCCTTGCCCTTTCATCGCCTCTCCAACTGCATTCACATAACTGTGACAGGTTAGCAACCTGCAATCTTTATAAACTGTATTACCAGTTGCCTCGATCCAATTCTGCCAATTCGTCCAATCCGGCCCTTTGCGTTCATAGTCCAACAAAGTGGCTTTTGAACAACTTTCTAGATTGTTAAGATATTCTGGCGCCGCCACAGGGAACAAAACTTCTTCAAATAACAGCTTCGAAGACCAACCTGGGGTATCTCCATATCCGTATAAAATCGCCAGATCATTATCTTCGTCCAACAGATCAGAAAGTCGATCACTGCTTTGATGGATAGTCTGCGCTTCAAATCCGTCTAACTGCAACTGTCGCAAACGATCGCCCAACCAGAAGTGAGAGACTGCACTCAAGGCTGAGATGCGGATTGCTTCTACTTGTTGTCCCCGTTGGGTCGCATTGCAAGCCTCTTGCAAGAATTCTAACGCCATAGCGGTTTTCTCATAAAGAGTCTGCCCTTCCTTGGTTAAGGACAATTTCCGTCCATCTCTTTCAAATAACGGAGTTTTTAGAATTTCTTCAAGTTCCTTGATACGGTTACTTACAGCAGCTTGAGAAACATGTAATTCCGAAGCACTATGAGTAAAGCTTCGCATGCGGGCTGCCGCCTCAAAAAAGATGAAACTATCAAGGGGTGGTAAAGTCGAACGATATCTTTTCATAATTTTAGATTATCCTAGAAACCAATTATTAGTCTAGTTGATCATATTTAAAGTTATTCATAGCATATTCTTGATAAACCAAATAGCAGGATTAACAAGAATGACTGAATTAGACTGGCATGCAGAACGGGGCGATTTAAAAGACTTAGCCCTTTTGGATTTAGCACCGGAATCAGAGGATATAGATTTAAAGGCTGTACGTCTTTATCGCCAAGCCCAAGTCCGAAAAGAAATGGCTGCTCGTGATATTGGGGCCGTAATATTATCTGACCCAGTGAACATTCGTTATGCCACTGGAACTCGAAATATGCAGATATTCTCTGCCCGCAACACACCATCTCGCTATCTGCTTTTAACCGCTGATCATTCTGTCCTTTACGAGTTCACGGGGTGTATGCACTTAGCAGATGATTTTGAAACCATCACCGAAGTTCGCCCAGCTATGACCGCAAGCTTTGTTGCTGCAGGAAAAGATATCGGGTCACGCGAACGTAAATGGGCGAAAGATATGGCCGACACCATACGGAGTTTTCTAGGTGACAATGTAAAAATTGGTTTAGAACGCATGAATGCAGGCGCAGCTATTGACCTTCATGCGGAGGGCTTGAACATTGTTGATGCCCAAGAACCCGTTGAAATGGCACGTGCAATTAAATCTGATGAGGAAATCAAGTGTGTGATTGCCTCCCTTCGCGCCACAGAACGCGGCGTTGCCGCTTTGCGTGATGCTATCAAGCCGGGTATTACAGAAAACGAACTTTGGTCCGTCCTTCATCAGGCAATCATTGCCCAAAATGGAGATTATTGTGAGACCCGTTTATTGAGTTCCGGCTATCGAACCAATCCATGGTTCCAGGAAACATCATCCCGTGTGATCGGGGCTAATGAGCTCGTTGCGTTAGATACAGATGTGGTCGGGTGCCATGGTTATTATTCTGATTTCTCCAGGACTTTCCATGTAGGGCCAGAAAAACCAACTGAAATACAAAAAACTTTATATCAAATAGCCTATGAACAAGTTCATCATAATATGGATATCCTGCATGCAGGCATGACGTTCAAAGAATATTCTGAAAAAGCATGGGATATTCCGGAAAAATATCACGCAAACCGCTACTACCTGTCCTCACATGGTGTAGGTATGACCGGAGAATATCCATATCTTTATCATCGCGCTGATTTTGAGGATGCCGGCTATGACGGTGTGATCCTACCGGGTATGACCATTTGTGTAGAAAGCTATATTGGCGAAGATGGCGGTCATGAAGGTGTGAAGTTAGAACAACAAGTTCTAATCACCGAAAACGGCATAAAATTACTGTCCCAATTCCCATTTGAAGAAAGATTACTTTCCTAACAAGTGCCCTATTAATCAACTTATAAGGTGCAATTTGTTCATACAAAACTGCACCTCATTTTTATTGCTTAGCATCCTCAAGTATCAAACGGCCTGCCTTTGAACCAACCATAATAGAGGGCGCATTGGTATTACCGGATGTTACATTCGGAAAGATTGAGGCATCCGCCACGCGAAGACCTTCTATGCCGCGCACCTTAAGGCGATGATCCACAACACTGTTATTTTCGTCACTGCCCATCATACAGGTAGAAACAGGATGATAGACTGTACCGCATCTTTCTTTGAAATCGTTAATCATCGCCTCATCATCGATAAGATCATTGATATCTTGATACATCGAGGATTTAATTAATGGCTGTAATGCTTTTGAATTGACGATTTTCTTCATCAATTTCGTACCTGCCAATATATCTTCCATATCCTTATTCGTAGATAGGAAATTTGGCTTAATCAATGGTGCATCTTCCACATTAGCAGAAGCAATATCCACACGCCCCCGACTAGTTGGACGGCAAGGTTGGAAGCATGTAATAAACCCCGGAAAGCTATCTGGAATGATTATACCATCATCAACTGAAGTTGTATAAGTTACGGGATTTAAATAGAGCTGCATATCTGGAGCAGATACATTTTCACTTGACCTCACAAAGCCCCCACATTGGTTGACACTTAAACTTAACGGACCACGGCGCGTTAACACATATTGCATCCCTGCCAAAGCTTTCCCCCACCATGGTGCAAGTTTATTATTCAAAGTCGGTTCTGTTGCTTTGAAATAGAAGCTCGAGGCCAAATGATCCTGCATATTTCCTCCAACAGCCTCATTTGCATGAACAACATCAACGCCAAGAGCTTTCAGATTATTTGCGGGACCGATACCGGATAATTGTAGGATTTGTGGGCTATGAATGGCACCAGCTGACAGGACAACTTCCTTGTTAGCTTTTACGTTATGCATCATGCCGTTTTTCTCATAAGCGATACCAACAGCACGTTTACCTTTAAACAAGATTTTATGAGTGCGTGCATGAGAGACGAGTTTCACATTTTTTCGTTTTAAGGCCGGACGTAAAAACGCATCGGCTGCAGACCAACGCATACCTTTTCTGGTGTTAAGTTGATAATTGGCGATGCCTTCATTCTTGGCATGCATATCATTCGTTATGGGTAGACCAAGCTCTTTTGCTACCTCAAAGAAATACTTGGTTGTCGGATGGCATTGGTCATTCACATCGCTAACAAATAAGGGGCCATTACCTGTTACTTTTCCTTTGACCGAAACACGGGTTTCCAGCTTGTCATATTCGGCGCGCACATCTTCCCACCCCCAACCGTTTCCTGCTGCTTCTTTCCAATCCGTAAAATCATGAGGAAGGCCTCGGAAATAAACCATTGCGTTTATAGAACTTGATCCACCAACAACCTTACCACGTGGACAATATGCTTTTCGTCCATTCAACCCCGCATCCGGCTGCATCTGGAACTTCCAGTTCACGTTTTTATTATAAAAATTAATACCATATCCAATTGGTATTTTGATCCACGGACTATGATCAGAACCACCAGCTTCAACAATTAAAATGCGATATTTTAAGTTTTCCGAAAGCCTATCCGCCAAGGCGCAACCTGCGGAACCTGCCCCCACAATTATATAGTCGAATTCATCCATGATTATGACCCGAAATAATATACCTCAACAAACACGAAGTATTCACAGAGCCAACACACAAATCAAACAAAGGTTTATCGACCTTTGATCTAAAATTATTTGAAGGTTAGTTACTCAAACCATTTTGGACAAATTCACGTGGAGAAACTCCAAAGCGGTTCACAAAGGCACGTGAGAAAGCGGGTGAGCCTGAAAATCCAACTTTTGAGGCAACAGTCTTCACAGGCATTCCACGCTTCAAATGCATATGAGCTAAAGTTAAACGCCAGTTAGACAGATATTGTCCCGGTGTCACACCAACAAGTTTTCTAAAATTATTTACAAAATGTGTACGCGACATAGCGGCTATATGGGCATAATCTTCCAATTGTAGTTCTTTTTCCGGGTTTTCATGCATAGCCACAATGGCACGTGAAAGCCCCGGATGCGCCAATCCTGCCAACAACCCAACTTCAGTTTTACCAGCTTCAATTAAATGACGCATCAATCGGATCATTACAACCTCACACAGTCGATTAATCACCGCCTGTCCACCACAACGTGACGCCATAGCTTCCTCTAGCAGGATATTACTCACATCTTGTAAGGCCTTATCATCTCCCAAATAAATTTCCACCACATTAGGCAACGCTAACGTTACTGGATTACTGTTCCCACCTGTATCAATACAAGCAGCAACCAGCATCTTTTCTTCCGGAAAAGGAAATTTAATAGCTTCTTCCATGGCTTTATGAGGATAATAAAACAAGCGACAAGCGTTGTAATCCTCACACTGCTTTTCCTGAATAATAAAGAAATTACCTTGTTGATAATCAGGCCGTGTTAAAACATGAGCCTCTATCTGAAACTGTGCGATTAATGCTGATAAGCGATCTAGTTTTTCTTCTGACATAATAATGTACTTTTTGATAACTTTTAAACACCAAATGTACCTTAAAGTAAAATATTGTCAACCTAATCACATATTTCATGACTCATTATTAGGATTAAAAGATATGCTTTTACCGCGTAAAGAAACTCCGGATCTTGCCCTTCCAACCGTATCACATGGGGACTACAAATTATCAACCGATGCACCGGAAAACTTCTCTTTAGTTGTTTTCTATCGTGGTCTTCATTGCCCAATTTGCGCAACATACCTAAAAGAATTGGAACGCTTAAGTGAAGATTTCGCGGCTAAAGGTGTCAAGATTATTGCCGTTAGTAGTGATGGCGAAGAACGCGCTAAAGAAATGGCTGATAAAATTGGGGCAACAAACTTGCGCGTTGCATATGATTTGCCACTCGCTAAGGCAAAGGAATGGGGATTATCCATTTCTACATCACGTGGCAAAACATCCATCGGGATCATGGAACCTGATCTTTTTTCCGAACCAGGTGTATTCCTCGTAAAACCTGATCAAACCCTATATTACGCGTCTGTACAAACCATGCCGTTCGTACGCCCAGTATTTAAAGAGATGCTTGGTGCATTAGATTTTGTCATCGCCAACGATTATCCAGCACGTGGCGAATATACAGGCGAAGTATAAAGAAACCCAACCTAGAACTATAATAAACGCAACTATCCTTAATGGCCTTGTGCAAGTCCTGAGTCACAAGGCCGTTCTTTTTCATTCTAGCAATATCCATCCTACAGGGTTGAATTCAAAAGAAAAACCCGTCATAATATCCTTTCTATAGGTTTGGCAGGATTCGCCGTGATGAACGCATCAACGCATACAAAATCTCTGATTTCACGCTTCTCTGAGAAACGCCCCATTCGGGCAGGCTCTTTCATTATCACCTTATATGGCGATGCAATTTTACCGAGGAACGGAGACGTATGGATGGGCGATATCATCGCCTTTTGCAATGAAGTTGGTATCAGTGAATCCTTGGTACGCACCGCCGTATCCCGGCTGGTTTCAAGCAATCGCATCACGGGTTCTAAAATTGGCCGTAAAAGCTATTACAAGCTAAGTGATCGTAGCCGTACAGAATTTCATCACGCTGCAAGTATAATCTATTCATCCCCCAAGCTTGAAAATGATTTATGGACGTGCGTGCTAAATTTATCCACCGTTAATCGTGAAGATTTAAAACGGAAAATGGAACGTATTGGATTTGGCGATCCTATCCATGGTTTATTTATGAAACCCGGCGACTGCCAAAACGCACTTTACTATGTATTCGGAGATAGTTTGAAAGATTATGCGGGTGTCACTTTCACCGCTAATCTAGACATGATCACAGACCAATTAGATGACCTATCCCATCTCACCAAAGGTTGGAACCTTGATGATCTTACCGAGCAATATCAAAGTTTTATTGATCAGTTCAGCACAATACATACATGCCTGCCATTCGGGGATAGTCTAAGTGATTTGGAACAGCTAATCCTTCGTCAGATATTAGTGCATGAATACCGTCGTATCATTTTTAAAGATCCGCGCCTACCTGCCTATTTACTGCCAAATGACTGGATTGGTTACAAAGCTTATGATCTTTTCGCTGATCTTTATCGAGCTTTGATTCAAAAATCAGAAAACTATATTAATCATTACTTTGAAAATGCACAGGATACCTTATCTCCGAATGAACCCGTCATGAACTTGCGTATGAATATGTTGAAACCAATTCAACAAGTTACAGCGTAGAAAAAAATTGGCTGTGCCTTAAGAGATAGACACAGCCAGTTAACATGAAAAATACCTAACTAAGAGTGGGTAGTGAGGGTTAGTTATCTTTCATTAAACGCATCGCATCATAGATGGCTGCGTGGGTATTTCTTGCTGAAACCGCATCACCGATTCTGAAAAGTTGGAATTTACCATCAGGATTAGAATTCACTTGCTGTGGTTTATGGGCAAGTAAGGCCTGATGATCTAATTCCCCTAAATTCACGCTATCCGGTTTCAGGTCGAAATAAATGTCGTCCAATGGTAATGTTCCATGGTTTACAATCACTTGGTCGAACATTTTTTCTTTGGTTAAATCACTATAATCACTGCCATAGACAGCTCGTAATTGATTGCCCTCGCGATGTATTTCTTTTAGGCGATAGGTCACTGTAAAAGTCACATCACGTTTTTGAAGTTCTCGCATATAGGGCGTCAAATTCATCGCCATAACATCTGGCGCAAATGTCCGATCGGGAGTCATGATCTCTACACTTGCGCCAGATTTCGCCAAGACCTCTGCGGCCTGCATAGCCACATGGTCCCCTGCATCATCATACAGCAATACATTTTGTCCCGGCTTGGCGTCACCTGAAATAATATCCCAACCAGAAACAACCAAATCATTCCCTGATGTCAGAACTTCAGTATCTGGCATACCACCGGTCGCAATCACCACCATATCAGGGTCCATTGCCTTCACATCTTCTGCTTCTGCCCAAGTGTTAAACTTAAAGTTCACACCCATGCGTTCACACTGATCCACACGCCAGTCGATAATGTTCATCATTTCACGACGACGTTCACTTAAAGCAGTTAAGGCAATTTGGCCGCCTGCGTTATTTGCTGCCTCGATAACCGTCACATCATGCCCGCGTTCCGCCCCAACACGCGCGGCTTCCATACCGGCAGGACCAGCACCAACGACGATTAACTTTTTCTTTTCCGACGCTGGCTCTGCAACATGGGGCACAGATAGTTCACGACCCGTTGCCACATTATGAATACAAAGAGCTTCCCCACCTTGATAGATACGATCCAAACAATAAGTTGCCCCAACACAAGGACGGATCTCCTCTTCACGGCCTTCAATTATTTTGCGGACTATATGTGGATCAGCAATATGGGCACGGGTCATCCCCACCATATCAAGCTTACCTTCCGCAATAGCATGACGTGCGGTTGCCACATCTGGTATTTTCGCTGCATGGAAGGTCGGGAACTTGGTATGCTCACGCACTTCCCCTGCAAAATCCAGATGCGGGGAATTTGCCATTCCTTGAACAGGGATCACGTCCGTCAAACCTGGATCAGTATCAATATGCCCTCGGATAATATTTAAAAAATCAATCTTGCCGGAATCTTTTAACTTAGTGCAGATTTCCATCCCCTCTTCTTTGGTCAACCCACCATCCATTTGTTCATCCGCCACACAACGAATTCCGACAATAAATTCTTCACCGACACGTTTGCGGATCGCAGATAAGACATCCAAGGTGAAACGCATGCGATTATCCAATGATCCGCCATAAGCACTCTCAAGGGTATTAGTTGCAGGGGACCAGAATTGATCCATCAAATGACCATAGGCTTCTAATTCGATGCCATCCATACCTGCAGCATGCATGCGTTCCGCCGCATCAGCATAATCTTCGATAATGCGTGCAATATCCCAATCTTCCATTTTCTTTGGGAAAGCCCGATGAGACGCTTCACGAAGATGAGACGGACTAACGGCAGGCAACCAATCCCCTTTATTCCAACCGGTTCGACGACCAAGATGGGTGAGTTGGATCATCACAGCGGCCCCATGTTCATGACAGCTATCCACCACATCTTTTAGCCAAGGCACAACCTCGTCTTTATATGCTAGAATATTGTTAAAAACGGGGGGACTATCGCGTGAAACGGCTGCTGATCCTGCGGTCATGGTCAATGCCACACCACCTTTTGCACGTTCCTCATGATAAGCACGATAACGTTCTTTTGGCATACCGTCTTCAGGATATGCTGGCTCATGAGACGTCGTCATAATCCGATTTTTCAGCGTTAAATGCTTTAATTGATACGGTTGCAATAATGGGTCTTTACTGGACATGAAATTCTCCCGATCTCTTTTATTCTTAATTATTTTTATATCTATTAATTCAATGGTAATTTGCGATATCGGCCCGGATTTTTCGGGTCATAAAAATGGCTCATCGGGCCATTATCTTCAAAATCCTTCGCCCAACGCTTCATACTTTCCGCACATAATTTAACGCCAAGCCCTGCCCCTTCTGGCACAGGGATCACATTGTTGGCTTGACGGAAAGGCCCCTCTTCAATGACATCACCTATTTGCCAACGGAATAAAGATTGGGAAGGCTCTGTAATCCAAGGCGTTGCTGCCACCACATGCAGATAGGCTGATGTCATAATCCCCAAATCATTGGAATAACACCAAAAACCTTTTCCCATCGCCTCACAAGCTGCAATAAATTTCATGGTATTTGAAATCCCACCAAGGGCAGCAAAATTACAAACGAAATAATCTGGCGCCCCAAGATCAACCGCACGGCGTAAATCCGGAATATGGGTTGAGAAAGGAATGATGGAATGTTTACGCAATTCCGCCATTTCCTCAAAAGTTGCTACGGGATCTTCATAGTTTCGAATGTTATATTGCTCAATTTCTCGTAATACCCAACGCGCAGTGGTCAGGGACCATTGCATATTTGAATCAAGACGGATCATGGCGTCTTCCCCAAGGGCTTCACGCATCATCTTCACTGTTTTAATTTCGAGATTTGGGTCACCTAAAATCAATTTTCCCTCAAAGAAGGTGGAACCATGTTCCTCTCGCATTTTTAGGCAATATTCTGTAATTGCCTCTGGCGACATCTCACCACCAGCGCCATTTTGTTCAGGACGAAAGGCAAAATATTCAGTAAAAGGAATATCTTTACGCACCGCCCCCCCAAGAAGTTTATAAAGCGGCATATCAAAAACCTTACCGCGTATATCCCATAAAGCGAGTTCCACCGCCCCGAAAGCGACCGTTGCAGCATTTTCACCTGTATTCGCCGTGATTTGATAAGGCGGTACACAACGTGCTTCACAATCCGCCAGATCAAGAGGGTCAGCACCAATCAAAGCTGGGGTAATTTCTTCTTTGATGATTTCGCCAAAATGCCACCATGGTGCTTCACCTAAACCAACCACGCCTTCATCTGTAAAAACTTCGATAATGGATTTGGATGCCCCCGGATAAAGACCCGCAGACCAATAAAATGGCGCATCAAACGGAACATTCACATGCGTAACTCTAATATCTGTAATTTTCATAATCTGCTCCCCCCGATCTTAATGCCACGCATCAGGCATAGATTCTTTCTTTAACTTTATAAATTCCTGTAATTCCTGATCTTTGGCGATATCCAACGCTGGTGCTTCATACTCACCTAAGGTCTTTTTCCAACTTTCAGTTGCACGGGTTAAGGCATTCACGCGACCTGTTTCATCCCAAGTTTCAAAAGGTCGATCATCGTTTAAACGACTTTCCCAATATGCCGTTTTGTAATTCTGCATCGTATGCTGACAATCTAGGAAATGATGTGCTGGCCCAACTTCTTTGATAGCCTCAAAAGCCAAGCTATTCTCATTCACGGTGATCCCATTCATATATCCATGCATGGCACCACATAAATCAGCATCCATCACGAATTTTTCATAAGACATAGATAAAAGACCATCCAAAAACCCTGCAGAATGCAACATAAAGTTCCCGCCAGATTGAACTGCTGACATATAGGAAATTGTGCCCTGAACCATCGCCTGTGCATCAGGTTCCTTGGAAGTAGAGAAATTCCCCGCGCAACGTAAAGGCAACTTCAATCGACGCGCCAATTGTCCAATCACCAAACTACCCAATGCTGGTTCAGGTGTCCCAAAGGTTGGACTACCATTTCGTAAAGACATAGATGACAAAAAGGAACCAAAGATTGTCGGCACACCCGGACGCACCAATTGGGTTAAGGCACAACCAACCATGGTTTCAGCCAAAGTCTGCGCAACAGCCCCCGGCATTGCCATCGGTCCCATTGCGCCGCCCATAATAAACGGTACAATCACAGTACCTTGTCCAGCTGCGGCATAAGTCCGAATGACCTTTGTTACTTCACCATCCCAAACAAGAGGTGAATTTACATTTACATTCCCCATAATAACGGTGTTTTGGTCAACAAAGTCTGCACCAAACAAGATCTTACACATATCAATGTTATCTTGTGCCTGTTCCGCCTTCATCACAGTACCAAGAAATGGGCGATCAGAATATTTCATATGGCTATAGACCATATCCAAATGACGTTTATTCACTGGAATATCGGTGGGTTCGCATACAGTTCCGCCCGAATGATGGAACCAAGGACTAGATTGAGCGAGTTTGATGAAGTTTTGAAAGTCGTCCAAAGTGCCATAACGGCGCCCTTTATCCATATCCATCACAAAAGGAGAACCATAGCTTGGAGCCATAACACTATAGCGACCACCAATCTTCACCCTATTCGCGGGATTACGAGATGCTTGTTCAAAAACTTCCGGTGCTGTCTTCAAGATTTCACGTAGCATACCCGGCTCAAAAGTCAGGTTATATTTACTATCCGCCACATGCATAGCCTTGGCACCTGCTTCAGTGAACAAACGGATTGCCTCATCATCCCCATGAATTTCGATACCAACCTCTGCTAAGATACGATCAGCCGTTTTTTCAATCTTAATCAGATTTTCTTCATCAAGAATTTCGTAAGGTGGAATATTACGGGTAATATACGGCACTTCCAGATGTGGACGTTCAGCCGCGGCACTGCCACCGCGTTGGCGGCGACTACCGCCACGACCACGCCGGGTGGATTGTTCTTCTACTACGCTCATTTAAATGCTCCCACTCATAAATTGTATTATTGTTAGCGATCATTTTTCTGACCTGAAATAAAGAAAACATAGATTTTGTGATTTGTGACCGTTGAAAAAATTCATAATTTGGATAAATATAATTTATGCAAAATTTACGAAACCTACTCCCTTCCGCCAATGCACTCTTCGCATTTGAAGCTGCCGCACGCCATAAAAGTTTCACGCAAGCGGCTGAGGAACTTAATGTATCTCAACCAGCGATCAGCCATGCTGTAAAACTTCTAGAAGAAAGCCTTGGACAAACCTTATTCCGTCGTAGTCATCGAAAAATCGAACTTACCAAGGAAGGTCGGCGTTTTTATCAAGATGTGACCGCAGGGCTTCAACATATCTATTATTCAGCGCAAGATTTACATGTAGGGCAATCTTCCGAAAATCTGACAATTTCAGGGTCCACTCTTTTCATACAATTCTGGATGCTACCAAGGTTAAGTTTATTTGAAGAAGCTTTTCCCAATGTGGCCTTACGCCTTCATTCAACGGATAGAGATGTAAGCCTACATACGGAAGGCATTGATATTTCCATTCGGCTTGGGGATGGTAAATGGTCTGAATATGATGTCACCCTGTTTGCCGAAGAGCTTGTCTACCCCATCTGTCATCCCGATTACCTTAAAGAGAAACCAAGCATCACCGGGAACGCAGATTTAATGAACCATCGTTTGATATATACGGATGAACCTTTTCGCATTCGTCTAACCTGGGACGAATGGTTTCGAAATGCAGGCATCCCAAACCACCGAGGGCATAATGTCGGCCTAAGGTTCAATGATGCGGAAATCAGTCTACAAGCAACCTTGGACGGACATGGGATCGGCTTAGGTTGGAATCATATTGTCGCCCCTATGGTCAAGAGAGGCGAATTGATCAGATTGCCGCTTTACACCTATAGAAGCCAGAATGCCATGTATATGATCACTCCAAAGGAAGAAGGGTTAAGCCCTATTGCTCAAAAAGCACGGGATTGGATGATGAAAGAAATGGCTTCATCCCTGAAATAAAGATAGCGCACTCATCTAATTAGACTTTTATAAACACCTAATAATAATTAATAATTTTAATTAGGAATTTTTTGGAAACAGTGTAAGATCATTTTACTATCTGTAAATTTGAAATCTTTCCGATTATGTTTTGTTCAGACGAACATATAACTCAATGGATGGAAATCATGAAAATTTTAGCATTTGGCGCGAGCAACAGTAAAAATTCAATCAATCAAAAACTAGCTTTATACACAGCAAGTTTGGTAAACGGTGCTGAGATCGAAACACTTGATCTTAATGACTATGAATTACCTATTTATAGCCAAGAACGCCAAGACGAAGGCGGCATTCCGGCTCTTGCCCATCAGTTTTTGACAAAAATTGCAGAAGCAGACGCACTCATTATCTCTTTTGCCGAACATAATGGAAGCTTCTCAGTGGCCTACAAGAATATTTATGACTGGGCATCACGTGAAAACATGAAAGTTTTTCAGGAAAAGAAAACACTTTTCCTATCCACTTCTCCAGGCCCAAATGGTGGCGCAACGGTATTAGAAGCTGCTTCTAAGGGTGCATCTTTCCAAGGTGCAAATCTAGTAGATTCAATTTCAGTCGGAAACTTTTTTGATATATATGACGACGCAGCAGGTACAATTACCGATGACGAAGTCAATACAAAACTAAAAGAGGCTGTTGTAAAACTAGCGGTAACACCCGCGGCCGAAGCAGCTTGATTAAAGTTAAATTAAAAGGGATAGAGAAACATTCTATCCCTTTTATTTGTTGCCAAATTTTAGGACAAACGTTCAGCGTGCCATTTAATATGATCTTCGATAAAGCTTGCAATGAAATAATAGGAATGATCATACCCATCTTGCATACGAAGCGTTAGAGAGACATCTGCTTCTTTACATGCCTCTTCAAGCAATTGGGATTTTAACTGTTCCTCAAGGAAGTTATCGGCCAAACCTTGATCGACTAAGATATCACCAGACCAACCTTTGGATTTCACCAATTCACAAGCGTCATAATCAGACCAAGCCGATTTATCTGCCCCCAAATAGCCACCTAAAGCTTTCTCACCCCAAGGTACTTGGCTTGGTGCAACAATTGGGGAAAATGCAGAAACAGATTTAAACAAATCTGGGTTCTTCATCGCCACAGTCAATGCGCCATGACCACCCATGGAATGACCTGTAATACCTATACGACCTGGATCAACCGGGAATTCATCACAGATTATTTTGTATAATTCTTTGGTCACATAGTCATACATATGAAAATTCTTGGACCAAGGTTCTTGCGTAGCATTCACATAAAACCCAGCACCTTTACCGAAATCATACATTTCATCATCCGGCACATCCTCCCCACGCGGAGATGTATCAGGTGCAACAAGGATCATGTTATGTGCAGCTGCATATTGCTGCGCGCCTGCCTTGGACATCATGTTTTCCCAAGTGCAGGTCAGGCCGGAAAGGTAAAACAGACAAGATAGTTTTTGACCTTCTGCGCCTTCTGGCAAGAAAACAGCAAATTCCATATCTGTAGACGTAGATGAACTTGCATGCTTATAAACACGTTGTTCACCACCAAATACTTTAACTGAAGAGATTTGTTCCATCATATATACCTTACTTTAAATGGAAGATTTCATTTGTATGCGATAGAGATCCAACTAGGTCATTCTGTCGCATTTAAACATTCTAGATTTTGTTTTCGCGCATCATGATATAACTGAATATCAAAATATTTATCCCTATCGATATCCGATGAATGATTAGGGTAATCAGGCGGAAGTTTATAAAGCTTCACGATTTCTTCCGGCGGCAAATCATCCGTGATATTCGGTAAAACATAAGTCCCGAAATAGATAGAATAAATTTGCTGGGCTTGTTCCGCAGAATAAGCAACACCCGTAATGAAATCGACGCCTTGCCCATATACTTTCCGTTCACAGGCAATCTGACGATCCAAATCAGTTTCAGCAAAGCTTTGCCATGACATTATGGCCGCAGAGATACTGATAATACTGAAAAGTATAACCTTCATCGCCTCACCTATTCCTCTTATTATTCAAAATAAAAAGCGCCCAAGGAAATCCCCGGACGCTTTTCTCAAATCATATCATGCGATCAAAACGCCTTGATTACATGGAGAAGTCGATCACAGCACGAATGGATTTACCTTCATGCATCAAATCGAAACCTTTGTTGATATCATCCAAAGGCATCACATGCGTAATCAAATCGTCAATGTTGATCTTACCATCCATGTACCAGTCAACGATCTTCGGCACATCAGTACGCCCTTTGGCACCGCCAAATGCTGTACCACGCCATACACGACCTGTTACCAACTGGAATGGACGGGTGGAGATTTCTTCACCAGCACCGGCAACCCCGATGATTGTGCTTTCGCCCCAACCTTTATGACAGCATTCCAACGCTTGACGCATGGTTGTTGTATTACCGATACATTCGAAGGAATGATCCGCACCACCGCCTGTCAACTCAACCAAATGAGAGACTACATCGCCATCAATTTCTTTTGGATTGACGAAATGGGTCATACCAAATTTTTCACCCATTTCACGGCGATCATTGTTCAAATCCACACCAACGATCATGTCAGCGCCAACCATGCGTGCACCTTGAATCACATTCAAGCCGATACCGCCAAGACCAAAGACAACAACATTGTCGCCCGGCTGCACTTTCGCAGTGTTGATAACCGCACCAACACCTGTTGTTACACCACATCCAATGTAACAAACTTTATCAAATGGGGCATCTGTGCGAATTTTCGCCAAGGCAATCTCAGGCATTACAGAATGCTGCGCGAATGTCGAACATCCCATATAGTGATAGATTGGCTGACCTTTATATGAAAAACGGCTTGTACCATCCGGCATCACGCCACGGCCCTGTGTTTCACGAATCGCTTGGCATAAGTTTGTGCGACCAGATGTACAGTAAGAACATTCACGACATTCCGGTGTATAGAGCGGGATCACATGATCCCCCACTTCCAAAGATGTGACGCCTTCACCGACTTCAACAACAACACCAGCGCCTTCATGGCCTAGAATTGCCGGAAATAAACCTTCCGGATCAGCGCCGGAACGTGTGAATTCATCTGTATGACAAAGGCCTGTTGCCTTCATTTCAATAAGAACTTCGCCTGCTTTTGGACCTTCAAGATCAACTTCGACGACTTCTAACGGTTTACCTGCTTCAAAGGCAACTGCCGCTCTTGTTTTCATTTTCTTTCCTCCAGAAAACTTACCCGCCCACTATCGGGTGTAAATATTTCCAAAAATATGTTTGAGGCCTTATCGGCCTTCTTGACCCGCATGGACCTTAACAGTCTTTTTACCCGATTGCCAACCTCAATTGATTTGGAAAAAACTAATCTCAAAAACAGGGCATCTTTCATCAAATATGCGACAGCCTCGCAATCACAAAACCTTCTTCACAACTGACCATTAACCATTAAAAACAAATAGTTAATTCACTTTTGTGCAGAGCAACATATTTACGTTTAGATACTGGACTTTTCAGCCCCTTTATGGTGTATTGTGGACAACAAAATAAAGGAGGCCCCCCTCTATCCACACCTTGCCTCGCGGTTAGTAATTATAGAAGTAAGGAAGAATAGGGCCGCCTCATAATAACGTTTGCAAACATTGATCGGAGATTGTCAGTGCTAGAAGAATATCGCAAACACGCAGCGGAACGCGCTGCGCTTGGAATTCCAGCTCTTCCGCTATCCGTTGAACAAGTAAATGCGCTTGTTGACTTATTACAAAATCCACCGGCGGGCGAAGAAGACTTCTTAGTAGACCTACTCACAAACCGCGTACCTGCGGGTGTAGATGATGCAGCACGCATCAAAGCAGGCTTCCTTGCGGAAGTTGCAAGAGGTGAAAAATCCTCCCCATTGGTATCAAAAGTAAAAGCAGCTGAATTGCTTGGCACCATGTTAGGTGGTTTCAACATCGAACCGATGATTGCCCTGCTTGACGATACAGAAGTTGGCGAAACAATAGCAGAAGGCTTGAAAAAGACACTATTGGTATTTGATTACTTCCATGATGTGAATGATAAGGCAAAAGCTGGTTCTGCAAATGCGAAAGCTGTGATTGAAAGCTGGGCAAATGCAGAATGGTTTACGAGCCGTCCAGAAGTGCCTGAAAGCATGACTGTGACTATTTTTAAAGTCACAGGAGAAACAAATACAGACGATCTGTCCCCAGCCCCAGATGCTTGGTCCCGTCCAGACATTCCATTGCATGCCCTTGCAATGTTGAAAAACCCACGTGACGGAATAGAACCTGAAGATGCAGGTATCCGAGGCCCGATCAAGTTCATTGAAGATTTAAAAGCCAAAGGCAATCCATTGGCATATGTGGGGGACGTTGTTGGTACAGGTTCATCCCGTAAATCTGCGACAAACTCTGTTTTATGGTGGATGGGCGAAGACATTCCATTCGTGCCAAATAAACGCTTCGGTGGTGTTTGTCTAGGTAGTAAAATGGCGCCGATCTTCTATAACACTATGGAAGATGCAGGTGCGTTACCAATCGAAGTTCCCGTTGATGATATGCATATGGGTGATGAAGTTGAAATTCGTCCATATGAAGGTAAAGCCTTGAAAAATGGTGAAGTGATCGCGGAATTCCAAGTAAAATCCGAAGTGATCTTTGACGAAGTTCGCGCAGGCGGTCGTATTCCATTGATCATCGGTCGTGGTTTAACAACGCGTGCTCGCGAAGCATTAGGTTTACCAGCATCAGATCACTTCCGTATTGCAGCAGCACCAGAAGAAACAGGCAAAGGTTTCTCTCTTGCACAGAAAATGGTTGGTAAAGCTTGCGGTTTGGCGGAAGGTCAAGGTGTACGTCCAGGTGCATATTGCGAACCTAAAATGACCACTGTCGGCTCACAGGATACAACAGGTCCAATGACACGTGATGAGTTGAAAGATTTGGCTTGCCTCGGCTTCTCCGCTGATTTGGTGATGCAATCTTTCTGTCATACATCTGCTTATCCAAAACTGGTAGATGTTGAGACACATAAAACATTACCAGATTTCATTGAAACACGTGGTGGTGTGGCGCTTCGCCCATTGGATGGTGTGATCCATAGCTGGTTAAACCGTCTATTGTTACCTGACACAGTTGGTACAGGTGGAGATTCCCATACACGTTTCCCATTGGGTATTTCTTTCCCGGCGGGTTCTGGTCTCGTGGCTTTTGCGGCTGCAACAGGTGTAATGCCATTGGATATGCCTGAATCTGTCTTGGTGAAATTCACCGGTGAATTGCAAGAAGGTATCACCCTTCGTGACATGGTGAACGCCATTCCTTATTACGCCATTCAACAAGGTCTTTTGACTGTTGAGAAGAAAGGTAAGAAGAATATCTTCTCTGGCCGTATTCTTGAAATCGAAGGCTTGCCTGACTTGAAAGTTGAGCAGGCATTTGAATTGTCTGATGCGTCTGCGGAACGTTCTGCAGCAGGGTGTACAGTTGACTTAAACCCAGAACCAATCATCGAATATATGCGCTCCAACATCACATTGATGAAATGGATGATCGCAGAAGGATATCATGATGAGCGTACGCTTCGTCGTCGTATTGAGGCGATGGAAAACTTCATTGCAAATCCTCAATTGATGAAACGTGACGAAGATGCAGAATATGCAGCTGTCATCGAAATCAACATGAACGACATTAAAGAACCTATCGTGGCCTGCCCGAATGACCCGGATGATGTGAAAATGTTGTCTGAAGTTTCCGGCGACACCATTGATGAAGTCTTTATTGGCTCCTGTATGACAAATATTGGTCATTTCCGTGCAGCTGGTAAAGTATTGGATGGTCAATCCGATCTTCCTGCACGCCTATGGGTGGCACCGCCAACCAAAATGGATGCGGCGATCCTGACCGAAGAAGGCTATTACAGTATCCTCGGTAAAACGGGCGCACGTATGGAAACACCGGGTTGCTCCCTATGTATGGGGAACCAAGCACAAATCCGCCGTGGCTCCACTGCGATGTCCACATCCACTCGTAACTTCCCGAACCGCTTAGGGATCGACACAAATGTCTATCTTGGTTCCGCGGAATTGGCGGCTGTCTGTGCATTGATGGGTAAAATCCCGACAGCAGAAGAATATTTGGCTCAAGTGAAGGCCGTTAACGAACAAGCAGATGATGTCTATCGTTATATGAACTTCGACCAAATCCCTGCTTTCGTAGAAAAAGCTGCGACAGTTGCTTAATTCCTAAGTAAAAGTCAGAAACAAAAAAGCCCCGTCAGATCATCTGGCGGGGCTTTTTATTTAAAATTCTGGCAAAACCTTACTGGTAAACTTTATAATCTTGTGCGTAGATCACACAATCACCTCGTCCACTTGCCGCATTGCAGGCAGCGATTGCAATCTTGATCGCCCGACGCAAACGCCATTCACCGAACTCATCAATATGAAAAGTTTTCCCAAAATTCTTACCATTGGGGCTCACCGCAATAATCCTCCGAAAGGACTTACTTAAATCCACTTCAGGGAAAAAGTTTTCCTCCAGTTCTGCCAGCTGCAACTCCCCTAAATCAAAACTACCCTTCGTATAATATGTTGGTTCAATGTCTTCGTAATCATGGATAATCTCTCGAAATTTTATATATTCAGCACTACTTTCAAAGCCATGCCAAACAATCTCACCCAATTCCGCGAAGAGAAAACAACCATCACCGCATCGTTCCAATGCTCTTTCCGCAGAGGTCGATGGTGCATAATCTTTGCCGCTCCCCGTCTTCCCTGTATTTGGGTTCACGGCAAATGAGGTATAACGCCAACCGTTTAGCTCTCCGGTATATGTCGTATAGGCTAAATGCTCGATATAAGCCTGACGAAGTTGGTGAGTATCCACCAAACTACCATTGCCATAAAGTTCTGATGTTGAAATACAGCCATGCAATAGGCCCATATAACCAAGCATTACCAATAATTTACGCATCACGCTCACCCACATATTTTATTACTCATAGATTTTTTCATTTTCCGCATAAATGACGCAATCGTCACGACCACTTATTGCATTGCATGCTGCCAATGTAATTTTCTTTGCATTTCTCCATCGCCAATCTCGAAGATAATCAAGATGTTGAAACTTAAAGTAACTTTGACCATCAGGGCTTAATGCGATCACCCATCGACGACCTTTCTTCTGTTTTAGCAAACTAGGAAAATAATTGTTTGTAAGTTCAGCTTGCTGTACTTCGCCGATAACAAATTCATAATCTTTATAATAACGAAGCTCTATATCCTCATAAGCCTCTATAATCGCTTTATATTGGTTATACTCTGCAGCCTTATGAAACTCCCTCCATACAACTTCATGCATTTCGGAAAATAGCTTGCACCCTTCGCCGCACTGCACAAGTGCCGAGTTCGCTGCTGCGCTAGGAGACATATCACGTCCTATTCCAGTTTTCTGGCCATTTATATGAACTGCAAAAGCAGTGTATCGCGACGCGGTTTTCCCCCAATAATATGTGAACGATACTTGTTTCAGATATTTTTGTTTTAGTTGGGAGCTATCTTTTAACTCCCCTTGCCCATAATACTCTGATGTTGATAAGCACCCCGTTAACAGAACTACCACACCGAAAAAGATTAGTATTCTAAGCATATACACAACCTTCCCCAAGAAAATTAACAGACAAATCACAGTATCTCATGCTTGTTTATAAACATCTGTAAAGTCATCATATTTTCGAAGTATCAAACTTTAGAAAAAACATCAAATGATCCCACAAGGTTTCTTTGACTAAATTTTAAACACTCACCTCTAGTCAGTATACCTTGTTCGATTATACGCATAGACAACACAATCATTATTTTCCGTAAGGGAGTTACACTGTACTAGAACCATTCTTTCTACTAATTCCTGATCAGAGCTCTTCTTATTTATTCTGATCATACTAGCCGCTTCACCGTCCGGACTAACAGCATAAGCCATATTTAATCTATTCAATTCTGCTTTTTGAGCGATAAACTGATCCTCGAATCGTTTTCTTTGCTTTTCAGAAAGCTCAAATTCAACTTCATTAAAATATTTTATCTCTATATCAAATCCATCCGCCATATTATCAGCTATTTCATCAAGCTCCGCTTTATCCATCGCGTCTTTCCATACGACCTTACGATCTATTGCGTATATCAGACAGTCTGGCCCACAGTTTGAAACAGCTTTTGCGAAAGTACGCTTTTTTGAAGTACGATTTCCGAAATATGCTCCAGGACTCTCGGGATAATCCGGGTTAATTGTAAAAGCGCTATGATAATTTCTATATTTCTCGACAGAATAAGCTGCCAAATACTCAATGTATCTATCACGCTGATCATCATTCAACATGATTGCTCCTTCCCCAATCGGGGGATTTTCTGCAATATTAGTTGTTTGACAATTTACTAATAATAGAGACCCAAGAATAATAAATAGGAACCGAAAATAATGCATATCCCCCTCCGATTGGCATTGCAGCATAAAGTATAAATACATTATTTCCTGATAACGAGTTGAGGAACTTAATGCAAATATAATTTTATTGCCTTTCCAACCAATTAGCTTAATATTTCATTTAATAAAAACATAAGGGAAGCATTCCTAAACAGGTCGGGCATAACGTTTTAAATTGGAGAAAACTATGTCTAAAGCTGCGAAAGCTGCACCAACAACTGATCTATCAGACGCCTATCCAAATAAAGTCACACATTGCACCCTCCCCTTTAAAGACTATGGTGGAAAAACGATGTTTGCGGGAAAAATCCATACAGTTGTAACTATGGAAGACAATAAAAAGGTACAAGATTTCCTGCATGGTCCAGGAGATGGAGCGGTATTAGTCGTGGATTCAGGCGGGTCTATGCGAACTGCCATGCTTGGCGACATTACGGCAGGAAAAATGCAGGCTAATGGTTGGGCTGGCATGATCATCAATGGTGTCATTCGTGATGCGGAACGTTTACGTGATGTTGATGTCGGCGTTAAAGCTCTTGGTACCACCCCTTTTAAAAGTACGAAAAATGGTATTGGCGCAAGCGATGTCCCTGTGGCTTTTGGAAATGTTTTATTTGAACCGGGCCAATATGTTTACTGTGATGAAGACGGTGTTTTACTGAGCGAAAGCCCGCTTGAATTACCAAAAACCTGATGACAATTATTGTCCAGTGTTATTCTAGATAATAATACCGGATAGCTTACTCAGTTAGTTGAATGCAAGATAAACGCAAAGACCTTATCGAAATTTATATCCAACGCTGGCGAAATAAGGATTTTGCAGCCGTTTTGGAATTGCTTGATCCAAACGCCATCTATTTTGATATGCCAGAGCAAACTTCAGTCAATTTTGATGAGTTACCCGATTACCTATCCGATGATATGGAAGTTGAAAGCAGCCTTCATAAAGAGATTTCAGGCATCAAAGTTATTAATGAAGATCATGCTTTTCTAACCTATAGCTTACATAAAGCCCCGAATAGTCTGCCTGTTATGGAAGGCACCGAGTTACTTGAATTCAGAGATGGAAAAATTCTTTCCATAACGGATAATTACACCTTCTTCGATAACGAAGATAATCAAGAAGAAACAAAGCTGGCAACCATGAAAAAATTGGGCTTAACTCTCGATGATTTGGGGGGAATTAACGATAATATCCTTGCTTTAATAAGTGACCCTAACAATTTCACAGACCCGGGATTTACGTTACAGAAACTTGCCAATCACTCGGCTATTTCACGTAACAAGCTTTCCTTTGTACTAAACCAGCATATAGGGACAACATTCTTCGAATTGCTTAATCAGCAACGTATTTTATGGATATGTAAATCATTAGGTTCCATGCCCTCGTCCCAATCCATCCTCGATATTGCTTATGAAGCAGGCTTCAATTCAAGTTCTTCCTTCTATAAAGCTTTCAAGAAGGAAACAGGGCTAACACCTAAAGAATATCTACAAAATCAGGACATCTAACTGCAGACGGTTCTCTTTGCGTGCACGCAAGGAAGTTTATCCTCCTTACTTTTGTTACACTCATATCCGTTACCAGTTATAATAGATAAAATAATACTCGGGATATGTAATGCAAAAATTTAGTAGAAGAAACATTCTTAAAGGTGGCACAGCCCTGATGGCGGCCCCCCTTATTTTAGGCACATCTATCGCCCAAGATGTTGATGTTGTCATTGTAGGCGCGGGTGCAGCAGGTATTTCAGCCGCCAAAGAATTACAAAAACAAGGCCTGACTTTTGTTGTTTTGGAAGCCGCCAACCGCATTGGCGGACGCGTTCATACAGATACATCTATCTTTGGCGTTCCTTTTGATATGGGGGCACACTGGTTACATTTCAGAGAAGAAAACCCTTTTGCTGATTATGGGGAGGCAAATGGCTTTACAATCTATGAAGCCCCGGATGAAGATGTTTTACGTATCGGCACACGCGATGCAACCGATGAAGAATATGCAGAATACCAGCAAGCCGTCGGCAAAACATTTGCGGCCATTGAACGAGCAGGTGCTGCAGGCAGAGACATTGCACCAGCCGATATCGTACCAGACGTTGGCGCATGGCAACATACAGCTCATCTGGCAACCGGCCCGTTTGAAATGGCGAAAGATTTAAGCCACTTTTCTTGCAAAGATTGGTATGGAGTAGAAGGTGGTACGGATTATTATTGTAAAGAAGGCTTTGGCGCTCTCTTCGCTCATTATGCCCAAGAGGTACCAGTCAGGCTCAACATGCCTGTTCAAACCATCAAATGGGGAGAGCAAGGTGTAAAAGTTGACACAGCATCCGGCACAATTTCTGCCAAAGGGGTTATTGTTACTGTATCCACAGGGGTTATGGCCAATGAAGCCATTACGTTTGACCCACCTCTTCCGGTAGAAACCCAGCAAGCCTTCAACGATATCACAATGGGTCATTACACACATGTAGCGTTGCAGTTAAAAGAAGATTTCTTTGGTGTCGGTGAAGATGGCTTCTTCCACTATAAAGTTGATGAAGTCAGCCAAGGATCACCAAAAGGTTTTGCCGCATTGGTTGATGCCGCAGGTACAGGCATCAGTTATTGTGATTTAGGGGGTGATTTTGCCCGTCAAATGGCAATGGAAGGTGATGAGGCCACGCTTGACTTTGTGGTAGGTGAGCTGAAGCGCATGTATGGCAGTGATGTGGGAAAATCACTCGTTAAAGGCAATGTATCTGAATGGACGAATAACAGCTTTACCATGGGCGCATATGCATCAGCGGAACCAGGTAGAGCAGGATCACGAAAAACACTAAGAAAACCCATTGGCAATCGCATCTGGTTTGCAGGAGAGGCCATGAGCAACAATGACTGGGCAACAGTTGCGGGGGCTCACAAGTCGGGTATCACAACGGCTAAAAAAGTCAGCAAACAACTGGCATAGTAAATTAAAAAGGCTCCGATAACGGAGCCTTTCTTTATGCAGCAACCACTTGGTTTCTGCCATTTGTCTTCGCTTGATATAACCGATCGTCAGCTAGTTTCATAAATTCATCTAGACTATCTTCGACGGTTGGGATTTTTGAGACAACACCAAGAGAGATCGTCACGACATCTGCGACCATCGAGCAAATGTTCGGGATTTCTAAGTCTTTCACGGACTTCCTGATGAGTTCTGCGAATTGAAGACTAGCCTGATCATTCTCTTCGACTGTCAAAATACCAAATTCTTCACCACCTAAACGAAATGCAAAATCTGTTGGGCGACGACAAAGACGTTTCAATTCCACCCCCAGTTTCTCTAAAGCCGTATCCCCTTCTGCATGACCATAATGATCATTCAACAATTTAAAATGATCAATATCCAACATGATAAAACTTAAGGCTTTTTGATCGCGAATAGCACGTTTTAATTCGCTATCAAATATCTGCTCAAAATGATGGCGATTATACAAACCTGTCAATTTATCAGTCACCGCAAGCTTCTGAAGTTCATCATAGGCTTTTTGAAGTTTTTCTTCCGCCTTTTTCCGTTGGCTGCGTTCACGCATTAAATCTAACGCATGTGATGAAATGCTTTCATACATATCTAATATCACATCAATCAGAATACGGGATGAATCTAATGCTTCTTTCTTTGCCAGCATTTTTGCTTCACTAAGTGGTTTTCCTGCCTGACAATATCTATAAGCGGATGCCATTCTCATATCATCATCGATAATATGAAAAATAAGCCAGCGGATCAGAAATCGAACCATATTTTCTGTAACTTCAGAAAGAGGAAGATGTTCCTGATCCTTTTTCATTTTCAAAATTGCGGGTAGAAAAGACACATGATTGGTTTTATGCCCCTTGAACCAGCTGTCGTTTTCAAAAATTTCCGACCAGATTTTCTCTTCACAATCAAAATGATATTTCGCATAATCAACCAATTGATCTAACGCATAAAGAATTTGATCATTGTCATCCTGTGTTAAAGTTCCAGCTAATTCATTAAGCAACTGAACCAGTTTTTTATGCTGCTCATCAATTTCAGCTATACCCGTATTATATTGTTCATTCCATGGGAATACATTGATATGATTATTTGGCATTTTTAAACTAATTGTATCATCCATCGTCGGGCGTCTCTTACAGCAAAATTTTCTTCCTCCCCATAGCTATATATAAGTTTTAAACGGCCGCTTTAAAAG
>NZ_SMMC01000198.1 GCF_009711445.1 Curvivirga aplysinae
TAGTTTGTAATATTGTCAAAAGCTTATCTAATATTTTTGAAGATTTGATTAATAAAACGAAGAAAAACTAAGTAACTTGAAGTGATAATTAAAAGTTACGAAGTAAAATTAAAGAAAATAATGACGTAAAAAAGGCCCTGATAGAAAACTATCAGGGCCAGGTAGCGGTAGCCTCTTAGCTTAATTACCGCTTGGTTCGAATTAATTCTTCGAGCATCTCATCCGCTGTTGTGATGATTTTTGTATTCGCAGAATAAGCCCGTTGTGTTGTGATCATGTCGGTAAACTCTGTCGCCAAATCTACTGTGGATGATTCAATGGAAGAGGGGGAAATTGCACCAGCACCACCTGTTGAGGCGGTATGTGCAATCGCTTCACCAGAGCTATCTGTTTGAATATATACGTTACCTGTTTGCTCTTGTAAGCCATTCGGGTTCGCAAATGTGTTTACAGGAACTTTGTACAAATCACGTGTTGAACCATTATCGAATAATGCTGTTACAACACCAACATCATCAACACTTACGCCTGTTAAGGAGCCAAATTGTTGGCCGTTTTGGGAGTAAGTATTAATAGTACTTGTCCCAGCAGCTTGAGAAAGGCCTGTTGTTGTACCAGGGGTGCCAAGGTTAAGGTTGATCGCAACCGCATCATCGACACTTGCTGCAGAATAAGTGCCATCATGATCAATAAACACTTGTAATACACCATTACCTGCGTTGTCATCGCCGCCGACGATTTGGTATGTGGAGCCTGCTGCGTTGGTAAGTGTTGTTGTTGTATCTGATACAATGCTAGATAAATTACCGCTGGCGTCAAATGTTACGACACCTAGTGCAACTGTTGTGCCGGCCGTAGCGGTGTCGCCACTTGCTTCATGTGTTGTGATTTCTGTATCAGAGATACCGGCAGTACCATCGGTGTCTGCAGCAAAAGCACCATTATTACCCACATCTAAGTCAAGGAATTCACCGTTATCCAATGTGGCGAAAAGATTCCATTGATCAGCAGTACCTGTTTTCTCAAAATTTAATGTTAATGTTCTTTGAGAACCCTGACGATCAAAAATCTGCAATGCAATATCAAAATTATCATTGGTAGCTGCGTCTGCATTTAAATTTGCACTGACATTATACTCGGTTGTGGGAATTGGATCCGACGAACGTGCCGATACATTCACAACCTCAAAAGCGGATTGCACATTGGTTTCGGTAAAGCCTGTACCTGTGGAATTGGCTTCCCAGCCTAATAAATAGTAACCTGCTGCGTTGACTAGATTGCCATTCTCATCAGGGCGAAACTCTGCTGCGCGAGTGTAGTAAATTGAACCATCACGGGACCAGTCACCAGTAGTTGCATCTTGGGTCACACTATCTGTAACAGTGAAAAAACCATCACCAGAAATTGCCAAGTCAGTTGAAGACGCAGATGCTTGTAATAAGCCTTGGGCATCATATTCACGCCATACTTGTGACTGTACACCACCGGAACTATACAGAGTCGGAGATGGATTATTAGTAACCAATGTGGAAAATTTGGCTTTGGATACTTTATAGCCGGTTGTATTCACATTGGCGATGTTGTCAGAAATCATGGCCATAGCCTGACTGTTCACAAACATGCCAGATACGCCAGATCTTAATGCGCCGTATAAACTACTCATTTATTTTCTCCTCCGTCTCTCTCATTTAAAAATCGGAGTTAATTCCATTTGGAACTTAACTTGGTGTTTTACTATTGTCTTTTGGTTATCTTTTGCGATCTTAATCATGATGCAGGAGGCTCCTTAACTTCAATGACCTTGCCTAAGTCGACACTGACATTGCCCATTTTCAGGGTTGTGTTTGTTTCTCCAAATTCAACGGAATCGACAACTGCCGAATATGCATATTTAATATTTTCGATCGTTTTTGCTTCTGCGTTTGTAGCGCTAACTTCAAAATGATAATCACCAGCAGGCATCGGGTTTCCGGAACCATCTTTGGCATCCCATGTTACGCTATGGGTGCCTTGCGCGGTTTCGACTGGTGCGGAGTAAACCAGATTACCTGCTTTATTGAAGACAAATAGTGCTGCATTTTTTGCTGTTTCAGGAAGGGTATATTCGAATTCTTCGGTTGTCCCTGCCTTATGTGTGAATTCATTGTGATCTACTTTCACTGATTTACCCATATAACTTACGGCATTGTTCAGTTCAGTTGCTTTTTGTAAACCAATCAAATCTTCCAAACGTTGTGTTTGGTTGATCGCTTGTTCCACATTGGCAAATTCAACCAACTGGTTTGTAAACTCTGTAGAGTCCATCGGTGAAAGCGGATCTTGATTCTGCAATTGAGTGGTGAGAATCAAAAGAAAACTATCAAGATCTTCGGCGAGCTTATTTGAAGCCCCCGCAGAATTTGATGAAGCCGTTTGGCTTGCGATAATTGAACTTACACTCATTTCTTTTGTTCCTCACTCATCTCTCAATTACATCCATGGCGTCCGATAGTCATTAGACTTGAATGTCGTAACTACCATCTGCGTTTGGTTGGGCCTCCTCACCCAAGCCAAGCATGGTATTGGTGTTAGCTTCCTCTTCCGCAGCTTCGTCTCCCTCCAGAGAGAAGTTAGAGTCGGAGCCATTATTGGCGCCATTTCCGTCTGCGAATTGGTTATAGCCGTTACCTTGGTTGCCTAGATTAAAACTCAAGGAGCTAGAATCTGTTTGCATACCTGCATCATTCAAAGATTTAACAAGATTGTTTGAATCGCTTTTCAGCATATCCAATGTTTCTTGTTTTTCGGCAGTGATGACTGCTGTCATCTTGCCATCTTTGGCCATCTCCATCGTTACTTCGATACGTCCCAGTTCATATGGGCGAAGTTGGATTTTGATTTGGTCTTGTCCCTGACCAGCAGCACGCTGGATGTTAACCGACACCTGGTCTGAAACCAGTTGTGGGGGTACATTCGGGCGATTGTTATTTGCTGCTGCCTGAGTAGATGCAGAGTTTTTTACTGTTTGGCCATTTTGACCATCCAATACTGCTGCGCCAGTTGCGCTATCCACACTTGCAACCTGACCAGTTGATCCTGCTGCTGCAGAAGGTGCGGCCGCTGTGGCTGCGCTGCCTGCATTTGCTACTGATGCAACTGTAGGGTTGAATTGCGGCGTTGCTGCTGTTGGAGCAGGTTGTGCTTCTTGAGGGGTAGGCTGTCCGTTAGGCAAATTTTGACCAGCTTGATTGCCGTTACCGCTATTCGCTTGGCTATCAGAGCCGGCAGGTTTTGCCTTGTTGGCAGAATTGCTACCATTCAATGCTGCTTCTTCGGCTGTTTCTAATAGCATATCTGCAACAGTGGATTTTTCACCACCTACTTCTGCCGTTTTGGTTGTTTGTGCCGCTACGGTGGATGCTGCTGCCAATGTACTATTTTGTTGGCCTGTTACTGTCGATTGTCTGTCGGAAATAGTAACATTCATGCCGGAAGCATTTGTATTGGATTGTTTTTGATTGAGTTTTGCAGGGTCAATGTCGACAGTTTCATTCGTTGTTGAATTAACGTGAATGCCATCTGCGTTTTTGGTCTGCTGTTGGCCGGATTGTTGTGCATTCTGCGCCCCGGTCTTATCGGCTGATACCGCTTGTGCAGCTTGGCCTTGTGCCTGAGTTGCTTGGTTGCTTGTTGTATCAGTTTTTGCTGCTGCATTGGGGTCAATTACAGCGGCGTTCATTCCGGTTACAGTCGGGGCAGCATCGTCCGCAGCGCCTTGCTTGTCAGTTGTTGCTACTTCTTCCTGATCGGATTGATCGTCCTCTGCATATTGTCCGTCATCAACAGCGTCATCAGTTTCTGCTGCCGTATCATTATCAATATGACTTGTTTCGTTATTGGCGAAATCAAACTCTTCCGTCTGCGCGCCTTCTGGTATGCTGAGCTGTGAGCCCGGGTTAAAGAAAGTAATATTATTCGTAGCCTGATCACGTAACAGGTCTGAAAAGACTGTGCCGTCACTCGGGCTATTACTTCCTCTCGCCTGGGAATTCTTCTGATTACCCACGTTGGAGAGCTGATCAAATACTGTTTCGATTTGTGCGCTCATGTCCGTTCCTCAGTTAAAGTCACGAAAATATAAGCAAGAGCCGGGCCAGTTTTGAAAATATATAGAAAAATAAGATGTTTGAGGTTGTTAAATCTAAGATACCGGGCCGCTGGAAAGGCGAGGGAGGTAGGCTTTTCCTAGTAAGAGTTATATGGGGGAAAAGGATGCAAAAAAGCCCCGGGCAAAAATTATTTGCCTGTGAAGGAAGGGGCTTTAAGCGTAGATATCATAGCTTTGTTTGTCGTATATATGATATATGACGGTCTGATAGTTTTATCTATTGTTTGGTTCTAGCCGAAATCAAATAGAGCGATCTAAGGAAGCGCTCGATTGAGGGGCTTCCTGAATCAGCTCATCGAACTTACTATCAAGATACTCGATCAAGCTTTCAGACGGAATTCTCTGAATCACATTGTCAGAATCCGGCTGCAATACTTCCATAAAATATGTGTCAGTTTCATTGTCAAAGCCCAAACGTGTTTGAAAACCATCAATGCGCAAATTTTGATATGTATCTAAAGTCGCTGGTGTATCAGGACGACTTTCCCGACGAGAGGCATCTTCATCTCGAACATTCGGTTGATCGGTTTCAGTTGCTGCGGTTACCACATTATCTGGGGTGCGTTGCAAGGTTGACACTGCACCTGCTTCGGCAGTCGCGCCAGTTTGTGGTTGTGGTGTATTTGTTTGGGGCAGGTTTACCTGCGGGGTGAATGCAATATCCATGGCTTTTCTCCTTCAGCTTCTGCCTATGGGTTTATGCCTTAATATGTAAATAAGTGTTAAATCTAATTTTTAAATAATACTTACTTACTTCATGTGTTTGTTCGATACCGACTGACAATTCTTGTTTTGTCGATTATCGCACATATAATTAGGTTTTTTAACTATATCGGAATTTGCATGTTTTTGCAAGCTAGCTATTGCTTGTAGATCGTCTAGGGTGTTTTAGTTTTCAAAAAGGGTAGAATCATGCCCCCTTATCCCTTATATATTGCAAGAGTTTCTATTAATACGTTTTTCGATTTTTATCGAAAGGGCTTGGAGAGAGTTAATGCCTTTAAGAATTAAGCTGCCAACAAATGAAAAAGTAATCATCAATGGTGCAGTGTTGGAAAATGCGGGTGATGCGACAACTATGATTATCCATAATAAAGTGGATATATTGCGTCGCAAGGAAGTGATGAATGAGGCTGATGCTGTATCTCCTGCGCGAAGAGTTTATTATGCTCTTCAATGTGCGTATCTATTTGAGAGTGATCGTAATGAGTATTTAACTTTAGCGAATGGTTTGATATCCGAATATGTTGAGGCCGCACCAAGTGCTAAGGAAATTGTGGATTCAATTGAGGGTAAGTTGCGCGATGAGAAGTATTATGATGCTTTAAAGAATACCTTGGACTTGATTGATCATGAAACGGCACGTCTTGTTCAGATCGGTGTTTTAGAGCCAGAAGCTGTATCTGAATAAGATCATAAATTTAGTTAAAAAAAGGCTCAAAAACGAGCCTTTTTTTATATGTTTAGAACTAAATTTCTGTATTTGAGCTGCCGCTCGTTCCACCGGGGGCATATGGATTGCTTGGCTGTTGAGTGGGGGCTGCGGTATCTTCTGCTGATGTTTCGTTATTTTCCATTAGGCCGGCGCCAATTTGACGGTTAATATTTATAAGTACGTCAAGTTTGTCAGCCGTTGGGGATCCAATAACCTCTGTCGATCTTTTATCGATAAAGTTAGAAAGGCTTAGGAGATTTTCACGAATTTCTTTGGGAACCGTGCATTCGGGATCGACAAGTTCAGATTGAAGGATGGTCCAAATACGCCAGTTCAAGCGGCACTGGGTTAAGATCTCACTGCTGTCACCGCTTTGTTTTGCGGCGTCAAGTCGACGCGCCATTTCGATGAGTGCCCAGCCCTCCGCTTGAGGGCCTGAACCGCGATTGAGGGCTTGTTTCTGTTGTGAAGCGTATGGATTATTCACGTCAGTACCAATCTTTCTTTCAACACAGTATCATTTCTCTTTTCACTATATATAGATTCTCGAAATCTCGGCAAGTCATCTATTTCTTATCTAAGAGATTTTCTGAATAATACATGAAAAATGTTGAGAATCCTATAAAAATTGCACCAAAGATAATTGTGACTTGCGGGAAATGACGGTGAAAGATGCTTGCATCATGGTTTGTAATGCAGACATTTCGGTTGCTGCTGTTGCTGTGTCTGCCACCGTAATCTTATCTAGTGCAATTTTGCTGATTGTAATGAAACTATCGTGAAGATTGCGCGCATTTTCCACTTCATTCAAAAATGTACCATTTTTCGATTGTAGGTGACGAACTTCTGTACGTGTTGAATCTGCAAGCGTGCGCGCTTCGCTCAAAAATGAATTGCGTTGGTCAGTTGTTAATCCTGCTTGGGTTGCTGCTTTGAAGCGCATAATTGCATCTACTGCATTTTGAAAGGCAGGGTCTGTGGCTGTGATACCGTAGCTAATGGTCTGGTCGTTTGAAATAGTAACCTGAGCTTCCTCCCATGCTTTTGTATTGATAGTACCTGTACCGGCGAAGCTGGTTAAGTAAGATTCAACCGTATTGGTACCACCGGAATCGATAATGTGCTCGGGGATTTGATCTGCGGTTTCTAATGTATTTGCAACACCAATGTCATTTGTTGTGTAGGTAGACAATGTGCGCATATCGACAACTGGGGCTTCTGTGAAATTTGTGCCACCATATATATAACGTCCACCGATTTCCACATTGAGGTTGGATTGTAGGTCGAGTAAAAGGTTGTCTGCAAGGATGGCGTTGTCGGCTGCCCAATTGTCATCGTCTGGCGAAATAGGGTCTGCGGCATTCATTAATTGCTGTAATGTTTCCACAACGCGTTCTAAAGATGAATCGTAAGCATTGGCAGTTAATTCTGTTAGGTCGATAGAGCGTTTGTAGGCTTCCCTTGCATCAATCTCATGGCTTAGATCTAGGATGCGGGAAGCATTGGATCCGTAATCTTTGAGGTCTGCGTGTTTACGACCTGTGGAGATTTGGTATTGAAGTTCGCCAAATCTTTCATTCTGTTGCTGGATTTGAAAGCGGGTGTAGCTTAAACTGCCTGTTGTGCTAATCCGTTCAACCATGGTTTTGCCTTCCTTAAACGCTATTGAAGTCTCTGCATGAGGCTTTTTTGCGCATTTTTTCTATTTAAATATATGTTGTTCTTATAAGCATTTATAATGCCATTTTCATATAAATTGTTGAAAATAAATAACTATATGCGCGATTATTTTTTTATATAAAAGGGGGTTGATTTCGGTTTTAATCTGTGCCTATATAAAAGTACCGATAGGCAGAAAGCCTTGATTATATATTTCCAGAAAGGAAGATTAAAATGTCTGATATTGCTCTTACAGCTGCGCAACGCACATCCCTACTATCTCTACAAAATACACAATCTTTGTCCGAACGTACACAAACACGTTTGTCCACTGGTCGTGCCGTAAATAACGTGGTTGATGATGCGGTTAACTTTTTCCGTGCGAAGTCCTTGACTGACCGTGCTGCTGACTTTGAATTAAAGAAAACAGAAATTGACCAAGGTATCTCTACTTTGAACTCTTCTCTTCAAGCGATTGAAAGTATTGATACGCTTGTTAAGCAGATGAAAGGTATTGTTGAGGCGGCTCGTTCTCAGTCTGCTACAGAGCGTAAATCTGCAACAACTCAGTTTGAAGAAATTGGTAAGCAGATTTTCCAGTTAGTAGAAGATGCTTCTTATCAAGGCTTGAACTTGGTTAGTTCTACAAACTCTACATTGGATGTATCTTTTGGTACACGTACAGCTTCTAAACTTCAGGTGTCTGGTATTGATTTGAATAAGACTTCTGGCGATGTAACAAATGGCTTGTTCTCCATTGATACTTTCTCTGCTGCAGGTAATAACATTAACATATCCAACTTTGGCTTGTCTGGTGGTACATTTACAACATTCGGTACAAATAACTCTGAAGTTGATAAAGCGAATGATATGATCCAGGTGTTGGATAAAGGTATTGAACGTCTTCGTGGTCACGCGGCGACATTGGGTTCTAACGTTGCGATTTTGCAAACACGTCTTGATTTTACAAATTCTTATGTGAATGAATTGACAGTTGGTTCTGATAAATTAACACTTGCGGATTTGAACGAAGAAGGCGCGAACCTTGTAGCGCTTCAAACTCGTCAGCAGTTAGGTATTCAGTCTCTATCCATCTCCGGTCAGCAACAGCAGGCTGTACTAGGTTTGATTGGGTAAGGTCTACCTTATATATGCAGAGAAGGCTCCCTTTTGGGGGCCTTTTTTGTTTTTTTATATTTTCTGTGAGGCAGTATTTTTTTTATTTTATTGTTTTAAAACAATGGTTTGCATTTTTTTGGCACACAGAGTGCATTGTTCTGGTCGATTTAGAAAATAATTTCGTCCAGAAAGGAATGGAAAAATGCCTCTTAGCGATATTGCTTTAACCGCCGCCCAGCGTGGGTCGCTTTTATCACTTCAAGATACTCAGACTTTATCTGAGCGTACACAAACTCGTTTAACCACAGGTAAAAAGATCAATAGTGTGGTTGATGACGCGGTGAACTTCTTCCGTGCAAAAGCCTTATCTGATCGTGCAGAAGATTTTTCTTTACGTAAGGATAATATTGACCAAGGCATTAGTGCTTTGAACTCCACATTGCAGGCGATAGAATCAATTGATGCATTGGTGAAGCAGATGAAGGGTATCGTAGAAGCATCTCGATCTCAATCAACCCAGGAACGCCAAGCTGCTACTACGCAGTTTGAGGAAGTTGGAACACAAATCTTCCAACTTATCGAGGATGCTTCCTATCAGGGTTTGAATTTGTTAAGTAATACAAACGCGATTCTTGATGTGGCTTTTGGTGTGCGTACCGCTTCACGTCTGACGGTGACAGGCTTGGATTTGAATGAAACTGCTGGCGATGCGGTTAATGGTTTGTTTACAGTTGCTGTATTCTCAGCGGCAGGTCAAAATATTAATATTTCAAATTTTGGACTTTCTGGTGGTTCCTTTACGTCATTCGGCCCTGCTAACTCTAGTGTAAGTACCGCCAATGACATGATTACAGTGATTGATAAATCCATCTCACGCCTTCGTGGCCATGCATCAACATTAGGGTCAAATGTCGCTATCTTGCAAACACGTCTAGACTTTACAAATACTTATGTGAATGAACTCACAACGGGTTCTGATAAGTTGACTTTAGCGGACTTGAATGAAGAAGGTGCAAATCTTGTAGCGCTTCAAACTCGTCAGCAGTTAGGTATTCAATCCCTTTCCATCTCTGGTCAGCAACAACAGGCGATTTTATCCTTGTTACAATAATTTTGATTTTTATAAATCAGTTATGGAAAAAGGAGAGCTTTGTCTCTCCTTTTTTGTTTCTTTGCATTTTTTTGTGAATCTTATACAAATAATTTTACTACTATTTGCTTGGAAGTGTGCGGTCTATGCCTCAATTAAGTATTGAAGATATAAGGTGGGCAGAAAGTGCCTTGCAGTATTTGGCTGGTCAAGATTTGAATGCAGCCATGGAAAAAATTTCAGCTGCTCAAGTTGATCAAGAATTACAACCAATCAAGACGCATCTATTAGGGTTGCTGTCTATTCGGATGAATAACTTTTCTGAAGCTTTAAAGCTTTTTAAGTTGGCTTCCGATATATCTCCTATGGGTAAAATACATTTCGAGGCTGCTAGCTATTGTGCCACTCGACTTGGAATGCTTAGTGACAGTGTTTTTTATCTTAAAATGTCTGCTACATGCCCAGAGCCTACAGAATTTGAGGTTAAGCTTTTACCTGAATGGCTAGGTAGCGTTGAAGATCAGCTTGCAAATATCCAAGAGCGCCCTTTCTTGCAGAAGGCAAAGGAAACCTTGGCTAATGAGCAATATACTGAGACTTTGCAGCACCTTCAGCAAGCTCTGAATGCAGATCCCTTTCATGTAGAGAGTTGGTTGGTTATTCAGAAAGTGATGAAAAAACTGGATCGTAAATATGATTCTGTTCATGCCGTAAAAGCAGCTTTGGATTCAGGTGATGTAAATGCAATAGCAATAGCGGAAGCAGCTTTGGTGGCTAGTCATTTGTCACTACCTGAAGCTAATGAATTATTTCAGAAAGCTCATCAACAAAATACCGAACATGGTAATGCTTATGATGTTGAGCTATATGAGCTTGAGGCCTTGGAAGCTCAGGTGAATTTAGATGATTTATTTATCGAAAAAAAACGAGCTTATTTAGAGAAGCTGAACGGTGTTTCTGCGTCAGATAAGATAGTGGCTTTAGAAAATCAGGTTAATTTAGGGGTTTTCTCTGGGCGATTGAATGCTGGTCAGGGAGCTGATTTTTTCGTTAACTTTATATTGGATGTCCTTTCATTTGGGCGTGCTCCGTGGTTGGCGGTGAAGGTGTTTTCAAATTCCGACTATGATGACTTTCAGAGTAATCGATTGAAGACTAACGCAAGAGATTTTAGACATGTGGATATGATCGATCCATTGACATTGTCCCGTATTATCAGAAATGAAGCTATTCATATCTTGTGGGATTTTGATGGATTGCGTTCGACAGGTGGTCCGCAAATACATCAAGAGATCATGATACCATATCGCTTGACCCTTGATGAAACATCTATATCGCCTCTTATGACATCCCTCGTTGGGGAAGATAAGTTTGATCTTGATTTTTTACCAATTGCTTTGCCAAGAAAATTTGACCCTTCTGAATTTGAGATTACCAAAGATAAAGACCGCAAGGTTATTCTATTATCAGTAAGTCCATCTGATCTAACTGATGAAATTTTGGATATGTTTTATCGAATTAAGACGGAACTACCATTTTTTGATTTGCTATTGGATACAAGAAAGCTAGGCGGTGTTTCCTTTGTAGATAGGATCGAGGCAAAGTTTATAGAGAAGGGCCTTGGAAATTTTATACAATTTCATGAGGTTTGTGATCGAATGGAGGCATATAATGAGGCATTATATTCCAAAGCTGATTATCTTCTTACCAACTCAAGAAGTGATGGTTTGCAAGCTGTATATAACGGTTTTCTTCACAACTGTAATATCTTGGTATTAGAAAGCGGGATTAATACTTTGGTGAAATCTAGTTTAGTTCAGATAGGGCTTGAAAACAGATATTTCGATCAAGTTTCAGACCTAGAAAATATTATAAGAGATGAGCTTGAATCAGATGCAAGTTTTGTAAAGACGTTAACAATCCAGCATGAAAAACTGATAGATTTTGTTTCTGCAGAAAGGCGTTTTGAAAATGTACAGGCCTTTATTGGTTTTATCGAAACGAGTTTGTCCGAAATTTATAATAAAGATGATGCGTCTGGCATTTTGATGAAAGATGGTAAGTGATGGATCGGTCAGAATTATTCAAGAAAAACTTAGAAGCACTAAGAGGGCATCAGCAAATTCTAGCATATCAGTTAGAAAATCTCTCTTATGTGCATACAAAACTTGTTGAGACCGAATTTGATGGCGTGGCTGGGTATAACTTAGATTTGGGAAATACGCTGTTTTATGGTGAAAACCCTGAACTCTTAGCAAAGAAACAGCTGGAACAATACAAGAAAACACCTTCTCGTATTCATGGAGGGTGGTTGTTTAATCCTGTGTCTCCTTGGACAATTACAGAGCTGCTTTATGAAAAGGCATGGCTTTGGGCTGGAGAAAATAATTTTCAAGATGGTGGTGAATATCGCGCGGGTGATGGTGGGATCGGTATAATCCTTGGATTAGGTCTTGGTTATCATATTAATTTTTTAATTGATGAACTAGATTGTAGAATATTTTATATCGCCGAGGAACATATTGAATTTTTATATCACTTTATGCATTTGCATGATTTAAGTGAGATTTATGAAAAGCTTGAAAAGCGAGGCGGAGAAATTCGTTTTGTTCTGGATGATGATCCGGATACAATTGTATCAAGAATAAATGTAACAATCCGTCAACATGATTTTGGTATTGTTGATGGGGCCTTCTTCTTTACGCATTATCATTCGAAGAATATGCTTGATATTCGTACGAAGTATTTGGAAGCCATTCCACTTATGAACATGAATCCTGGCTTCTTTGATGACGAATGCGTTATGATGCGAAATTCATTTGCAAATCTTACAAACAAAAAAGCAAGTCTCTATAAAATCGGTCCAAGGTTAAAGAAAAACACGCCTGCCGTAATTGTTGGGTCTGGCCCTTCACTTGATTCTTGTATTGAGCTAATAAAAGAAAATAGAGAAGAGATTTTTGTGATTTCTTGTGGGACTGCTTTGGGTGCTTTACTGCGTAATGGTATCCGGCCAGACTATCATGTGGAATTAGAAAATACGCCTGGCCCTCCTAAAATAGTCAAAGAGTTGAAAGATCAATTTGGATTAGATGATATTGATTTGATAGCACCGACTACAGTGAGACCAGAAATGGTAGAGCTTTTTGATCGTTCGATTTTATTTTTCAGAGATTCTGTAACCTCTACCCATTTTTGGGGGGGGCAAGATATTGTCTCACTTGCTGCCCCTACTGTCAGTAATGCGGGGGCTCGAATAGCGGCGGGTTGGGGATTCGAAAATATATATCTTGTTGGCGTTGATTTGGGCGCACGTGAGCAAGAAGCACATCATTCAAAAGATTCTATATATCTTGCAGATAAAGAGTTTTTAAAAAATAGCCCCGCACATGCAGCTGCTTCAAAATATAATAATGTACAAAGTGGTAATTTTGGCGGCACTATTTATACGAATACAAGTTTTCATGCTTCCGCTGTTGCCATGGGGCATTTATTCGAACTATTTCCGACCTTAAAACTTATTAATCTTTCTGATGGAATTCGCATAAAAAGGGCTATTCCTTGTTTACCAGAAGTCGTGCGCTTAACAGGAAATAAGACGGAAGCCGAATATGAGAAAAAACTTATTTCAAGTGAATTTGAGAATACACGTAATAGCTTTCAATTCTCAATAGAGGAATTAGAGAAGCTACGTGAAGAGATGTTAAGCGATTGTCATCAAATTCATGAAGTCTTTGTAAAACATCTTGATGATAAACTTGATGTATATAACTTGTATCAAGATATCCGGAAATGCTTGTTTTACTTCGCCAACAACAAGTATGAACGCGTCCGGCATTCTATGTATTATGGTACATCAATGTTGATTTTTCAGTTAGCATTTATAGTCATCCGACGGTTGAAACATCGTCCAGAATTGATGACTTCCTATATGGAATTTTATGAACGCGAAGCTCTGAAAAGTTTGGATGAAGTTACGGAACAAACAAAAGAGTTGATGGATGAATTAGTGAGAAGCGGTGAAGTATATCTTCAACAAAAGGAACGCTAAAGATGAATTTATTCGGTAAGGATTTAACTGAGGAAATTGTAATTATTGCTGAAATTGGAGTAAACCACGAAGGTGATCTCGATAAAGCAAAGGAAATGATTTCGTTAGCAGCGGAAGCAGGAGCTGATGCTGTTAAGTTTCAAAGTTACACTCCGGAGAGATTCATTTCTTCTGATGATGCTGAACGGTTAGAAAGGGTAAGACGTTTTGGCTTATCTGAATCAGACCATCATGAATTATCTAATTTTGCGAAGAACAAGCATATTCACTTTTTCTCCTCTGCTATTAGTGAAGATTGGGTCCCTCTGCTTGCTGAATTAGGTGAAGCGATTAAGATTGCGAGTGCTGATATAACTTTTGAACCGGTTATCAGGGCTGCTGCGAGTTCTGGTAAAATCGTTATCCTATCAACAGGTGGATCAACGATAGACGAGGTAGATACAGCAGTTGGCTGGGTGAGGGAGGAAGTTGGTCAGGATTTACTTTCTGAGCGTCTTGTAATTCTGCATTGTATTTCATCCTATCCAACACCTATGGAAGAAGCGAATTTGCTATCAATTCCTTATTTGCAAGAACGATACCCTGATGTTGTTGTAGGCTATTCCAACCATGCCAAAGAGCGTGAGGTAAATGTAAGTGCTGTGGCTCTTGGGGCACGGGTTTTGGAGGTGCATTTTACCTATCGTAAAGAAGATCAAAGCTTTCATGATCATGCATTATCAGCCGATCCCGAAGATATGGCATATTACGCGCAAATGTTACCAAAAATTGCTCAAATGAGGGGGCAATTTGGTAAGCAGCCTCAGGCATGTGAGCGGGAAATTGTACCGATTATACGTAAGGGACTGATCGCAGCAACTGACTTGCAAATGGGGCATATCTTAAATGACGCGGATATTCATTTTGCGCGTCCATCAACCGGTTTTCCTGCATCAGCCAGATCACATGTGATTGGTTGTCAGTTGAACGTAGATGTAAAAGCGGGGCAATCGCTGCAACCTGAGATGCTGAAAGGATAATTTATGTGTGGGATTGCGGGGGGATTTGGACCAAAATCTATCACACCTGATCGGCTTGCTTCTTGCCATAAACTTATGGCGTTGAGAGGTCCAGACGGCAGCGGGCATTGGGCTTGTGAAACCCCGGCAGGAAACCATCTGAATTTCCTTCATTCACGACTTTCAATTGTAGATTTAGCAGAACGTTCCAATCAACCATTTGTTAAAAATCAACTGACTTTGGTTTTTAATGGAGAGATTTATAACCATATAGAATTAAGAAAAGAACTAGAGACGCTTGGGCATGTGTTTCACACCACAGGCGACACGGAAGTTGTTCTTGAGGCATATCGGCAATGGGGCACCGACTTCGTAACTCATATGGAAGGCATGTGGGCGATTGCGCTTTATGATAGTCGCCAAGATCAGTTGATTCTTACTCGTGATCGTTTCGGCGAGAAACCACTTTATTTGTGGTGGGTGGATAATTGTCTTTATTTTGGTTCAGAAGTTCGATTTTTGATGGGGCTATCTGGGGTAAAAGCAGATGTAAACCAAGAACATCTAAGACGGTTTCTAGTAAATGGCTATAAATCACTTTTCCCGTCCGAGGACGATTACTTCTATGGGATTAAAGCATTTCCTGCTGGACATGTTGCGGTTGTCAAAACACCGTCTATGCCCATTAGCAAGCCTTTTTGGTCTGTGAGTTATAATCCTATCCAAATGACACAAGATGAGGCATTAGAAGGAACATATGACAAAATACGTCATGCGATTGAATTGAGATTAAGGGCTGATGTCCCTATTGCTTTACGTTTAAGTGGGGGAATTGATTCGAATGTCGCTCTTGGCATGGCAGTACAGGAATTACAGCAAGATATTACGACTTTTTCCGTAGTAGAAGATGATCCGCGTTACGACGAAACCGCAAGTATTCTTGAAGCGATCAAGTATCATGGATGTTCTCATGAGATCATAAAAATACCTAAAGATAACTTTTTAGATCGTCTTTACGGATTAATTGATTATTTTGGTAAACCTATGATGACGATATCTTATTATCTTCATGCATTGGTGAGCGAGCATATTCATAATGCAGGGTTCAAAGTATCGCTTGGAGGTACAGGGGCTGACGAAATTTTTAGTGGCTATTATGACCATTATCTTTTCTGGCTGGCGGAAATGCAGAATCGTGCGGATTTTTCCGATCTGGTCGGAGGTTGGCGAGATAGCTACGGCAAATTTGTTAGAAACCCCTTTTTGCAAGATCCCGAAGCATTTATTAAGCAGCCCAACCGACGAGATCATATTTTTTTAGGTGCAGAGAAATTCTCTTCTTTTTTGAAGGAACCTTTTGAAGAAAGGCATCATGAAAAGACATTTTGTGAGCCGATTTTACGTAACAGAATGTTGAACGAATTGCTGCATGAAACAGTACCAGTCATGCTTCATGAAGATGATTTATCTGCCATGGCTTATTCAGTAGAAAATCGCGCCGTTTATCTGGATAGCCAATTGGTGGAATTTGTTTCCACAGTGCCGAGCGAGCATCTATTTGGTAACAGTTTACCGAAATATTTACTGAGACGTGCGGGAAAGGGCATTGCGCCTGAAAGCATTTTAACGAACCCACGTAAGCAGGGAATTAATGCGCCTGTTACCAGTTTCGTTGATTTTACTGATGATGAGGTGCAAGAGGCAATATTGGACGATAGTTTAGTCTATGATATTATTCAAAAAGATAAGGTTGAGAAGCTTTTGAATTCCACCTTGGAACTGAATAGCGAAAGTAAGTTTTTATTCTCAATTATTTCTACAAAGTTGTTTTTGGACAGTCATTTGGCGTTTCAGCCATAGAAGGATGGGATTATGGAATATTGTGTTGAATGTATTTTGCCTGATACCCGTCCCGGTATTGAGTTGGATGAAAACGGAGTTTGTACGGCTTGTCATGGGCATCGCGATAAAGAAAGTAAGATTGATTGGCAGGATCGTGCAAAGAGTTTTGAGGGCTTGGTCGCCGATGCAAAGTCCCGATCTACGGGCTATGATTGTATTGTACCAGTTAGCGGCGGCAAGGATAGTTGGTATCAGATAATCAAAGCACAGAGTTATGGTCTCAATGTGTTGGCGGTCACCTGGCGTACACCAGCCAGAACAGAAATTGGCCAAGAAAATGTGGAGCGCATGATTGAGAAGCTTGGCGTGGATCACATTGACTATACGATTAATCCGGATGTTGAACGTCGGTTTATGAAGGCTGCATATGAAAAACTAGGTGCGACCGGGTTGCCTATGCATATGGCTCTTTTTTCCATTCCTATTCGATTGGCTGTGCAGCTCAGAATTCCCTTGATCGTCTGGGGAGAGAATGCGCAGCTAGAATATGGTGGAAATGAGTGGGAGAGATTATCTACCAGCTTAGATGCCAGTTGGTTGTCTAAGCATGGATGTTTGCAATCGACACAAGCATCGGATTGGATTGGGCAAGACGGCTTAACAGAAAAAGAGTTATCTGCCTATACATTTCCCATTGATCCAGATTTTGAGGTGAGATCGGTATTTTTAGGCTCTTTCTTCAAGTGGAATAGTTTTGAGAATACTGAAATAGCTCAAGCACATGGGTTTAAATATGGAAAAGAGGATTTAAAAACGGGAACTTGGGATTTTGCCGATATAGATTGTAAATTTATTTCCCTGCATCATTTTTTAAAATGGTATAAGTTTGGAATGACAAGGGCCTTTGATAATCTGTCTGTGCAAATTCGATATGGTATGAGCACGCGAGATGAAGCCATAGAAGCTGTTAGAAAGATGGGATTGCAACGACCGGATGCGGATATAGAGGCTTTTTGTGAGTTTCAGAAGCGCCCTGTAAACTGGTTTATGGAAGTCGCAGAAAGCTTCCGCAATAAGGATATCTGGAAACAGGAAAAGGGTCGCTGGATTTTGCCGAATTTTCTGATACAGGAATGGGATTGGGAACAATGACATCAACTATGAAAATCGCACTGCTGACATCTGACATGCCTTTTTTGAAGGCTTTTGCAAAAGCGTTATTAGAACATTATCCCAATATTCAAATATTTGAAGAAAAACGAGAAATTTCAGCCAGTTTTGAGACACGTCACGAAATTGATGATTTTCGGGATAAGTATGAAATTGATACCTATTTTGATGGTACTGAACCAAGGTTTGCTGATCTGGCACCAACGCATACATTTCGTGATGTGAACTCTGAAGAATGCGTTAAAGCGATCAAGGAATTTGAACCTGATGCACTTATTGCTTTTGGCACAGGCGTAATTCGCGAGGAGTTGCTGAAAATTAAACCAGACCGTTTCGTTACATTACACGGGGCTGACCCCGAACAATATCGTGGATTGGATACCCATCTTTGGGCGATTTATCATGGTGACTTTGATGGATTGATGGCCTCCCTTCTTCGGGCACATGTTATACCGGATCAAGGTGGGGTAGTGATGAAAATGCCAATCCCAATAAAAGCTGGCATGAAGTTTTTTGAATTACGAAAAGCTTATTGTGATATTTGCATTAGCATGGTGCTTTCTGCGCTAAATATGCTGGAAAGCTTTGATCAATTTATTAGCCAACCGCAACGATATATTGGTCGACATTATTCCTTTATGCCTGCGGTTTTGAAGGATCGCTGTATCCAAAAATTTTATTCACATGTCTTAACTATAAAAAAATGATTGCGTTATCGAAATTACTATAACTTTGCTACCTTCAAATGTAGTTATTTGCTTCGACAACGAGATAAGCTTGGTTTCGATAAGTGAAATATGTAGGTTTATATGAAAGATACTCAACAACCATGTGCCATTTGCAATCAGATTGAATGGAAATTCCATGCATTCTTTACTCAGAAACCAGATATTGAGGCGGATTACGGGTTTCAACGGTATCAACGAAGTTTATTTGAATGCCAAACCTGTGGACATTTTGAAAACCGTTATGGCGGGGATATAGATTTATCTTCTCTTTATGAGGGAGGCTATTGGGATAGCACCTATGCTGATCAGGTGAAGTCTACCTTTGACCGCATCATGTCTTTACCTGCGGATCAATCTGACAATCGTGGACGGGTTGATTTTATTAATAGGTTCTGGGAACAAAACGCGTTGTTGAAAAAAACGGTTTTGGATATTGGTTCGGGTTTAGCAGTTTTTCCTGCTGTGATGAAAGAAACAGGTTGGGAAGTAACAGCGTTAGATCCAGATGCAAAGGCAGCAGAGCATGCCCGAAACAACGCTAATGTTAAGTCTGTTGCAGCTGATTATCTAAAAGATAATGTGGATGGAAAATATACCCTCGTAACACTTAATAAAGTGTTAGAGCATGTGCCGGATATGACTGGTATGTTGAACAAGGTGAAACACAACTTATCAAAAGATGGCCTTGTTTATGTTGAATTACCGGACGGAGAAACAGCTATTCATGATCCAGATAATGCAACGCGTGAGGAATTCCTGGTAGAACATTATTGTGCATTTTCTTTTGCCTCCTATAGCTTACTTGCAAGTAAAGCTGGTTTCAATGTTTTGACATTGGAACGCCTGATTGAGCCGAGCGGAAAGTATACTTTACGCGGTTTCTTGAAAGTCAAAGATAATGCATGAGAATAGATATTCAGAACTGCCATTTGAAACACAGGTATTTGGGCAACCTGTATGGCGTTTGGATGATATCTCATACGCATATGATGTCGTTCGTTTAGCCGAAGAGCAGAATGTTGGATTGATCAGCTATCGCGAAAAAGGTTCTGAAAATGACTTTTCATTACTAGATCAGTCCGGTTTTTATCCCGTTGAAATATTAACCACACTGGAAAGAGCTGTTACCCCAGAGGTTGAATGGCCAATTCACATCCGTATTGCTGATAAGGATGATGCAGCATGTGTCGCAGAGATTGCGCGTAACTGTTTTGAACATGATCGTTATCATGCTGATAAGGCGATAGATGATAAGATTGCGGACGAGATTAAAGCAGTTTGGATGTTTAATTCTGTCTCAGGACGAGCGGACGCTGTTTTCTTATATGAAAAAGATCAAGAAATTTTAGGCTTTAACGCATGCATGCTTAGGGATGGAAATGCGGTGATTGATTTGATTGGTGTTAGGCGGGATGCACAAGGTGGCGGTATAGGGCGTGATTTGGTTCGAGCAATGGATAGTTATTATTTTAATAAAGCTAAAAACTTGCGTCTAGGCACGCAGGAAATGAATAAAAAATCTCAAAATTTTTATCGAACACTTGGGTTTAAAGACGTTGCAAGATATCAAACCTGGCATTGGACAAGCTTCTAATCAATCTTGAAAAGTAGTGGGTCTTTTCCAAGTGGAGGGAGCGCCGCATCAGTGCCACGTAATCGCTCATAAATACTGCACCCAAAGATATAGTTTACATCGCCATATTTATCACACATTGGAAGATAAATACGTTCAGTATATTTAAATTCATCGTCGGTTGTGACACTATAATATGCAGCGGCCGGTGTCTCTCGAATGAATTTCCAACGTGTCATAACACTTTCAACAGATTCCGAATCCATAAAGTCGCTTATCAAAGGGCAATTTTTTGTTTCTTGCCATGCGTCTTTTATATTTTGTCCAGCCAAAGTCTGCCGATAAGTATTCAGTTCGGTGACATATTCATAGATCCAGACATTTGAGATGTATTTCTTAGGAATTGAAAGTGGGTCAATGTCATTACGTGCGGGAATTTTTTTGTCTGGTGCAAAATTAAGCCATGCTTGATAAATCTCATTGGACATTCTCGTCGGGAAGGTTGCTGGCCCTTCTTTTAAGTCTTTGATACTATACAAATGATGCCTCTTTTGAACCTAATTATGCTATATTATTTTTTAGTTGAATGTCATCTTGGTCAAGATAGGCAATAATTTCCATATCTTGAGAAGCTAGGTAAGTGGTAAATTCATCTTGTTTTTCTGTTTCATAGGCTAAAACATAAAACAATCCATCTGGGTTACGTGAAAGCACTGTTCTATAACCTGCTTTTTTCATCCTACCATTGGTTGAGCCTGTAAGGTAATATCCCCAATCCTTCGCTGTGATATCAAGTTCTTTACCTGAGGATGATTGAAATGTGATTAATTCATCGCTGTCTAAATTTATATCTGCAACATGAGAGAGTTCTACATTTTTGACTGTGAATTTTCTGGTAGGAGATTTAGCTTTATAGTCCATATATCATACCTTACTTGAGGATAGGTGGTTTTGCTGCCAGGTTTCAGCCAAAGGTATAATATCCTTTAACTCCGCATGGATTGGGTCATCCAACTGATTGACCATCCAGATTGCTTTATCAAGATCTTGCGGCGTATCAACGGTAATGGATTGAATGTCAGTTGAATAAGATTCTGTTGCACGAACTGGTAATATCTCAAATTGATCAGAATGTTTATATGCGTAAGCAGTGACGTGTTCGAGATAATATGGGTCATCCGTTAAGTTACATATCTTTTGCATCGCTGTGCGTGTAATAATTTCAACACTACATCCATAAGGAAAATCATGCGATACAAAAACATTACTTGTGAGATCACTTTCACTATTTAGAAACTCTGTAGCAACCAAATCAACAATTTTCGGATCCATCAATGGGCTATCTGCGCAAATCCTAATAAACCAGTCCAAATTATTCGTTTTCATTGCTTCCAGACAACGCCCAGCGACATTATTCACATCCCCACGGAATACGGGAATTTTATTTTCTTGTGCAAAGTCGACAAGAGGTTGATCAAGATCACGGTCTGTCGTCGTAACGATCATATCTGATATTATCTGACAACATTCAAGTCGCTTAACTAGCAAACTTAGAACTGTAAACTCTGTATTAAGTTGCTTGAGTTGTTTGTTCGGCAAACGAGTGGAATCCAGTCGTGCCAGCAAGAGCATAGCCCCTTTGCCACGTTTTGACATTTTAGTAAGCCTTAGTAATCTTCGTTATTCTTGCGTTTGGCTTTTTCCCATGCATCTACATACCATTGGCAATAATCTTTATAGCCAGTTTCTAAGGTCCATTCAGGCTCAAAACCAAGAATGGTTTTTGCACGATCTGTAGAGAGAGTTCCTCGTATTGGTTTATCAACTGCACGTGGTCGTTCTTCGAGAATGGCATCTGGAACAACGGACTTAACCACACCGGCAAGATCAGCAATTGTACGGGCATTCCCAAAAGTTAAGTTGAAGGTATTACTGTCTTCTGGGGATTTGTGAAGTGCTAATGCACGTACCTGTCCCTGCACCAAATCTTTAATATAGGTGAAGTCTAGCTTTCCATCACCACCGCCTTCAAGAAGAAGTGGCTTTCCCGTAAGCGCATTTTCAATAAACATTTGGCTTACACGGCGTGAGATGCAACGCTCTCCATATAATGCGCTTGGTCGAATAACCGTTGTGCCTAAACCATATTGAGTTCGATATGTCCGAATGAGGCGCTCCCCCATAAATTTTGCATTGGCATAAATGCCTTCAGGGCGCGGGAAGGTAGTTTCATCCACACTATCGCCTTCAAAATCACCGTATACAGTACTTGAAGACATAAACATAACTTGATTGATTTTATCTGTTCTTGGACGAATTAATTCCAGAGTGTTTCGTAAGGTGATCAGTTGTAAGTCAAAACAAAGCCCAGGTTCTGCTTTTGCATCAACAGCGCTGGCAATAGCTGACAGATGAACGACTTTGGTTGGTTCGAATTCTTCAAAGATGCGTCCAAGATCAGCTAAATGTCTTGCATCACAATTTTTCAAGGCTACACCAGATTTTCGAAGGAGATGGAAACGTTCTAACAAGAAACCCTGATACGCCATGCGCTGAACTTTGTCTTTCTCAGCTTCAAATGTATTTTCAATTAAGCTATTGATCATCAAGTTATCAGCAATCATGACTTTAGAACCCATGTTTGCGAGTTCAAGTGCAAGGTTATGGCCGATAAATCCTGCACCACCTATCAAGAGGATGCGCTGATCTTTCAATAATGGACGTAGTGTTTCATAGGGGATATGTGACATGATGTACCTCGAATTCTTCTTGGTTATGCCTTTGAAACCACAAGGGCTTGTTTTAATGCTTCTGCAATTCGCTCAGGACCATCTTCAGGCAAATGAGGGCCAACTGGCAAGGATAAAGTTTGTTCAGAAATCCATTCAGCATTTGGGAATTGTCCCTGTTTATAGCCGTATTTTTCTGCATAATATTCAAACATGGGAACTGGACCAGGATAATGTACAGAAAAACCAATACCATTTTCCTTAAGGCTATCCATTACTTTTGCACGATCAATAGATCCATCTTTGGGCAAGATTGTATTTAAGCAGTAATGGCTGTTAGGACCGTAGCCTTCCGGAGGTGGGAGGAGAGAAATTTCTTCCACCTCATTGAGCAACTCAACCAAGCGACGGTAATTCTCAGCACGAATTTTCTGAAAACCGTCCAAACGTTTTAATTGCTCAATTCCCACGGCTGCCTCAACATCACTCATGCGATAATTGAAACCCAATTGATTGACATCGTAAAGGCCTGGTTTGGCCCGTTCGCCAAGTGCTTTGTTATATCCAAAGGCACGACGTTTACGGAGTTGATCCGCAAGGTCATCATCATTTGTGGTAACCATGCCCCCTTCGATTGAGGTCATATGTTTCACAGGATAAAAGGAAAATGCACCAGCCAAACCATGATTACCCACTTTTTTACCGTCAAATTCTGCATCAAGAGAGACGGCGCAATCTTCAAGGATAAAGGCGCCATGACGTTCGGCTGTTGTTTTAATACGGCGCATATTACAGGGAAGGCCAAGATAGTGAACTGGCATGATGACAGATAGATTTTCTTCAATTCTATCCAGCGCGCCCGGGCACATATTTCCGGTATTTGGGCTAATGTCGACAAAGACAGGTTTAGCACCTTGTAATTCCACGACATGGGCCGTTGCAGTATGGGTCATTGCTGGCAATGCAACCGTATCGCCTTTGCCAATGTTCTTCACAAAGAGGACCATATGAAGACCTGCGGTACAGGAGGCAACGGATACAGCATGTTTTGTTCCTACTCTCTCAGCAAATGCCTCTTCGAATTCAGGTGTTTTTTTTCCATGTACCAGCATACCGCTATCTAGTACTTCTAGCACAGCATGTTTTTCTGCATCACTAATTTGTGGTTTACCGAATGGTATTGGATCAGCCATGTCCGTTTTCCTTTATCCCGCTTGAAAGCTATAGCTTACTGGCACTGTTTTTTTCTCCTTAACAGATTCCCAGCAAGCGAAACAGATATCCATTACAGAATATACATCTTTTGCACCAACATTTGGTTCTTCGTTTTTACGAATGGCTTCAATAAAGTCTGGAAGTAAGTCACCTTTAGCCATAGCAGGGTAAGGGGTGGTGAAAGGGGATTCGTCTTTTTCTTCATCGCTATTAAAGAGGCGAGCATGCGGTTTTCCGTTTTCGAAGCTTAGTTTTGATCCATAAATATTTAAGGAGTGAAACTTATGGCGCTGGGGCATAAACATTGTAGTCGTTTTTGCTAAAACCTCGTCATCAAACCGTAAAAGATTCGTGATAATGTCAGGATATTTAAATTGGCTGGCATTGGTTGCTTTCTTAACACCCATGCCAGTAACTTCTATGACGTTTTTACCAATTATCCAGCGCATTAAATCGATAAGATGAATGCCTCCACCATAAGTGATGCAGTAAAAATCCATCGCCCCGCGCCATCCTTCGGTGATCTTCCAAAGGATTTGATGAATATAATCACCTTCCATGTAATAAATATCGCCAAATTCGTCGTTTTGAACCATCTGACGAATTTCTTTGAAGCGCGGGCTTTCACGTAAGATTAGATTGGAAGAGATTTTTTTACCACTATCCTGTTGCGCGCGAATAACACGTTCCATATCAGGTTTATTTAACGCGATTGGTTTTTCAACGAATACATGCTTGCCGTTTTCAAATGCAGCAACCGCCTGATCGGCATGAAAATTGTCATAGCTACATATAGATATAACATCGATTTCCGGGTCTTCGATGATTTTCATTGGATCGGTATGGCAATCAGAAACATGCCGTCTTAAGCCAACTTCATTTGCATGTCTATGGTTGATATCGCAAATAGAGGAAACCTCGACGTTAGGAATTGCATTATAGCTTTTTACATGCTGTTCCCCAACGCCTAGTCCTATAACACCAACCTTAAGAGGTTTGCTCTCAGTCATTAACGAACCGCTTGTTCAAGGGATTGGAACATTTCGTTTACAGTGGAAATTACACGTGCAGATGCTGCATAGCTATTTTGTAAGACTGTCAGCAATGCCATTTCTTCATCGATATCAACGCCAACTTCATTTCTCAATTTTGTGCTGAGGTTATTCATCACGGATTGGTCTTGTTTGAATAGGCCGTCATAGCGTTGTGAGCGAGTTGTGATATCGCTGATTAAACCACTTACAAGTCCCGTATAAGATTCATCTGTCAAGGTTAGTCCAGATCCAGAAGTATCTCTGTTAGAAGAAGATAGAGCTTCTACCATCACAGAACCCGAGCCATCCTTTAGGGAGGAGCTTCCATCAGACAAAACGTCATTCACGCGGATGTTGATACGACTTGCATTCTCATTTGGAGTTCCTGAAATAACTTCAAAAAAGCCAGTCTTTAACTCACCCGTGTTTGCAGCACCTGTAACGGCAGCATTACCGCCGTTAAAGGACAGACCAAGGCCGTTTGCACCCGAAAGAGGGGTGCCAGCTGTTTCTTGAATGACCAGATCGCCTAAAACAGTGGAAATGTTTAAAAAGCCATCATCTGTTGTGAAGGCTCTAACACCCTCAATTGCATTTAAATCTGCTAGTAAATCGGCGGTGCTATATGGGGATGCACCAATCGTAACTGTGGTCGCTGCTCCACCTCCGACAGAAACGGTAAAAGTGTTACCTGCAGTTACGCCTGCAAGTGTGGTCAGATCTGTATTGCCACCGATATCGGCGGTACCTTGAGAATATTCCTCCGCATATGCGTAGCTCAAAGATGGTGGCTCATCTGGGCTGTAGGTGCCTGCTGTTAATCCTAATTCCGTTAATGCAGTGCCACCTAATACAAAGCCTTCTGTGGATGTCAGGATTTGTAAATGGCCATGGGCATCTACACGTGCTTCCATATTAGTGATTGCATTAATTGCTGTGACTACATCGTCAATAGAATCACCTGCATTAATAGTGATTGTTGTTGCTGCGGCCTGTCCACCAGCATTGATTGTGATGGTATTACCGGCTGTTACAATTCCGTCGGTTACAAGGTTTGTACTGCCTTCGACAAATACATTACCCTTTGTTCGTGCTGCAGAATCGTCAACTAGCGCAAAGGCAAATTCATCCAGTTGATTACGCAATTTTTCAACAGGATTGAAGATGCCATCGGCATTGTTAACCGCAGCGTCATCGGTGCGACCCATCTCAATCAAGGCACGTAATTTACCATCGGATAACCGACCATCAACGACAAGGTCGGTACTTGTGCTACCGGATTTGGTTAGAGAATGAGTGCCTTCATCCCATGTGAAGGTGGATGCGTTTGCAACAGTAAGATCCATGCCGGAAGTTGCAAATACAGACATGGAACCATCTTCATTACGGATATAGTCAATTGTCATGATCTCGGAAAGATTTAGAAGTTGCTCATCTCGTAAGTTTTCTAAATGTGAGATTGGTAGGCCTTTTGCTTTGTCTCGAACGATTGCATCGTTGAGACGGTCAATTTCTGCCAAAGTATCATTCAAGGTATTTACGGTCGCATTAATATCCGCCCGCAATGATTGCTCAACAGTATCCAAGGCTGTGGAAATACGACCAATTTCACGGGTTAGATTTTCTGCAGCAAGGATAACTTGTCTTTCCGCCGCGTCACTTTCTGGTGCTGCTTCAAATGCTTTCCAAGCGGTATTCAAATTTTCAACATAGTCAATAAGAGGGGTTTCAGAACCCGTTACGCCAAGAAGATCTTCGATACGCTCATAATAATTTTGTAAAACTTCATTTTGCGCTGTGTTGGAAATGGAAGCAGAAAGGTCATCAAAAAGACCTTCATTTACCTTCCGTGTAATGTCAGAGATACGTACACCACCTGTCTGTACATTGGCAAAATTGGCATCTCGGGCGTTGTAATCTTCGTTTTCCGAATTCGCAACGTTATCAGAAACAGTGGCGATAGCTGTGTTAATACTGTTAACAGAGCTAACCGCAATATTTAAAGCACTTACCAATGACATAACATTTCTCCCAGGTTATTACCTGCATTCTTCCTTTGCCTGCAATCAAGTCAGGCCCAAATTTTATAGCGTTTGGTTAATTGCGATTGGGGCTGCACGAGGTGCCGCACCATTTTGAGCGTAACCACCAGTTTGGCCGTATCCGCGAACTTGTGTGCCTGCTGCCTTACGCGCTTCATCTTTAATACGATCAGCAATCATTTGACTGGACCGTGTTGCCATACGTAGTTTATTCTCGTTGATCAAAGCGGCGTCTTGATAACGGGAACTTAACGCTCGTAACTTCCCTTTCATTTCTTCATTTAAGGTCTGAAAGAAATGTGGAGACACAGCCAATTGACTCAATTCACGTTCGTAATCCACAAGCAATTCTTGTTTACGAGTAACAAGAGGGCCTAATTCTTTGGAATTTGGCTGGTCTAATAGCTTGTTTTCTTGCTCAAGAACTTCTGTTAATTCGGTTAAAAGAAGAAAAAGTTGATTAGCTTTCTCATTTAGATTCATGATCTTGCCTCCTGCATTTTGAGCATTTCGCGCGCAACTTCGTCCGCGATTCCGACCCCGCCATTAGAGGCCATCACCTTGCCGTATTCCTGCGCCATCATAGAGCGAAAGATTTTCTCACCCTGACCACCGCCGAACATGCCGTCAGTAGATACGCCGGAGAACATCTGTTCTACCATCTGTGTTAAGAAAACGGCTTCGAAGTCTTCTGCTGCGGCGCGGATTTGCTCGTTTGTTTTCCCCGCCGGGTTTAAATTAGGTGCTTTGCTAGATTGACTTTGTGCAACATCGAAAGCTTGAGATACATATGAGTCCATCATCATTCGTCTCCTTACATCACTTCGATATCTGCATTTAGGGCACCAGCAGCTTTTACTGCCTGAAGGATTGTGATCATGTCACGTGGTCCCACACCCAATGAGTTTAGGCCATTTACCAAGTCTTGAATGCTTACACCGGTATTAACCACACCTAGCTGGTTCTCAGCCCCTTCATCGACTTCGATTTCTGTACGAGGCACTTCGACAGTTGTACCTGTGTTACTGAATGGTGTTGGTTGAGAGACCTGTGCGGTTTCACTAATGCGAATTGTTAGGTTGCCCTGTGCAATTGCAACTGTGTTAATGCGTACATTTTCGCCCATCACAATCACACCGGATTGTTCATCAATGATGATTTTCGCGATTTGATCAGGTTCAACACGTAGCTGTTCGATATCTGTTACCAAATCGACGAGATTATCTTGATAGATTTCAGGAACGTTTACCATTACTGTACCTGGGTCTGTAACGCGTGTTGTATCTAAGCCAATGAAGGCATTGATCGCGCGGCTGATGCGGCGTGCAGTTGTGAAGTCTGGGTTACGTAAGCTTAAATGAAATTCGGTTAGAGAATTTAAAGCGAATGGGATTTCTTGTTCTACAATAGCGCCATTAGCGATGCGGCCACTTGTTGGAACACCTTTCACAATTGTCTCTGCATCGCCACCCGCTTGAAACCCACCAATCGCTAATGTGCCTTGAGATACAGCATATACCTCACCATCAGCTGCAAGTAAGGGCGTTACCAAAAGTGTGCCACCTAAAAGACTACTTGCATCGCCAAGTGCGGAAACCTGAACATCAATACGGCTACCCTGTCGGGCAAATGGTGGAAGAGTGGCTGTTACCATAACAGCGGCAACATTTGCCGTATTTAAGCTGCCATCACGTGCATTTACACCGAGGCGCTCTAGCATACCTACTAAACTTTCTTTGGTGAAAAGAGCTGAATTCAGGCCATCACCGGTACCGTTCAAACCAACTACCAAGCCATAGCCTACGAGCATGTTGTCGCGAACACCTTCCACATCAACAATATCTTTGATGCGGGATTGAGCTTGGCTTTCTTTAATGAGAACACCACCAATAATGCCGAGTGCGATCACAAGAGCAAATGCACGCAAGGCGGTATGAAACGCATCTGCAAACACTTTCTTGTCAAATCTTTTACCCAATTCCTTCACTTTTGCGAAGTTGAATTTGGTAGCGGCAAAACTTTCCTGCGAAATATCAGTCATTCTCTCTAATCTTCCGGTAAAACGGCGAAAAACCGTTATTCATTTAACCATTAGTTCTCTTCTCGCTGATTACTATGCGATAACCGTGCCAATTTATGGGGAGGGTAGAAATAAGATGGGTGTGTAGAAAAGTATGTGCAAGAATTTGGAAGCATGTATATACTATGTAGCAATATAATACTTCTTTCTTGATGAGCGCTGAATCGGCCTTATAAATATGGACAGAAGTTAACAGTTTGAAATTAGCAAAGAATTAGAAGTTTATGAGTATTCGTGTTTCAGGGCCTTCAGGTCCACGGGCAACATCTTCAACGAAGAAAACTGGCAAAGTTCAGTCAGCAGGTAGTGGCTTTGCTTCTGCTTTGAATGAAACCAGTGATACTGATGAAACAGCTTCTGCCGCTTCTGTAGATTCTGTTGCACCCGTTTCTTCACTTGATGCTTTATTAGCGGTTCAATCTGTTGACGACGCAACTTCTGGTAAGTCACCGAAGCGTCAAGCGATTGACTGGGCTGAGAACTTGTTGGATCAATTAGATGGTATTCGTCATGCTTTATTAAGGGGCCAAGTTCCACCAGAGAAGTTGCAGCAAATTGCAAATGATATTGCAAAGCGTAAAGAAACTACGAATGATCCGCGACTCGAAAGTATTTTGGACGACATAGAGCTTCGCACTGCTGTTGAATTGGCAAAACATAATCGCGGTCGAAAGTAGAAAAACGTTACTTTTAAAGAAAATTTACAATGATTTAGCTATTTTTATAAAAAATGGCTTGTTCTTTCCTGTCCAAGGTCCTATATACCCCTCCAATGACGAGGGGTGTCATTGCAGTTTGAGTTTTTGTAAGAGGAGGTAAGTCTTACAAAAACAGAAAAATTGCAAAGTTAAGGGCGGGTTACAATCTTGGCTATTCATGCGAACGTCATTACCATTTTATTCGCCCTTAAGGATATTGATTTGGATCTTGTCCTGAATTGGCATGTGCTGATTTCAGGCGGTTCCGGGGTAGACCGTAAGGGAGAGTAACATGTCGCTGAACTCTGAAGCGGAAACAAAGGACCCAGAATTAAAGGGTGCAACAGCTGGTAGTGTAACCTCTACAATACTACCGCATGATTACCGTCCTAGTGACGATGAAGAATTTATGAATCCTGTACAGCTTGAATATTTTCGCCAAAAGCTTTTGGCATGGCGAAATGAGTTGTTAACTGAATCCAGTGAAACATTGCAAAGCATGCAGCAAGAAAATCTTGCACAGCCTGATTTGACGGATCGTGCCAGTATGGAAACAGATCGTTCCTTGGAATTGCGTACACGTGATCGCGAACGGAAACTGATCTCAAAGATTGATGCGGCGCTGGAGCGTGTTGCGGATGGATCTTATGGATATTGTGAAGATACAGGTGAACCGATCGCATTAAAGCGTTTGGAGGCTCGTCCAATCGCAACGTTAAGTCTTGAAGCGCAAGAGCGTCATGAAAAAAGCGAATTAACACGTCGCGACGACTAAGTTATTCTGGAATAAATAATTGAAAAGCCGCTGAGAAATTTCAGCGGCTTTTTTTATTTTTATGTCCTAATTTATTAAATTAGTAACGTGGGGTGATGACTTTCCATAGGTTGGGGGAGGCAAGGTTAAATAATATTCGCGCAAAAACGTTAGGTTCTGAGTGCCAGAAATCTTTAAGTAACTTTAAAGATGGGAATTTAATGATAGTGAGTTTCATATCTTTTTCCCACTTGCCTTCATTATAAAAGATTTCGAGCATGTTGCTGTCTGGTACAATAATTTCTGCATTATGCTTGAGTAGTAATTCATTGATGGCTTTTTGATAGGCATTAATTGATCTTGGTGTCGGTGATCCAGCAACCAGATAGGCAAGTGTAATATCAGACATTATGCATCTCTTTTAATATCGTAAGTCAGGGTGGTATTTTCTTTGACTTCGTTGAAAATTGATGCGACGCTAAAACCTCAACCTTACTTGAGGTCAAGAGGAAAATGAGAAAAATTATTGAATTTTCTGTCGGGGAAGTTTCCCGGCGTGCTGGTGTGCCAATTTCTACGATTCATTTTTATGAAGAGAAGGGGCTTATTAGATCACTGCGTAATAAAGCTAACCATCGGCGTTATACGTCAGATGTTTTGAGGAAGCTATCCATTATCAAGGTCGCTCAGAAAACAGGTATTCCTTTAAAGGAAATAAAGGAAGCTTTGAATTCAGTGCCGGATGGTGAGAAGGTAAACAAGCGCCACTGGCAAAGGTTATCCAGAAATTGGCAAGCAGATTTGGATGCACGGATTGACCAGTTAACCAATCTGCGAAATTTACTAGAAGGGTGCATTGGATGCGGATGTTTATCTCTAACAGATTGCTGGATGTTGAATCCAGGTGATAAACTTGGCCGTGACGGGCCTGGGCCTAGGTTATTGGAGTTGGAAGAGTAACAACTAATTCAGTTTTGAAATTTTGGATCCGTGTATACGAAAGGAAAGCTTGCCTTTAATATCTTTAACTGAAAGTAAGCCAAGATCAATGCTGGGGGCAGATAAAGGCCCATCACCCATTATATTAAAATCACCATTTGGGTGTTTTTTGGTCAGACGCTTGACCATTGCGTTTTCATCTCTTCGTTTGAAGAAAACAATATCGCCTTCTTTTAGTTTTGAATGAAGGCGGGAAGGAAAAACGGCGACACGCATGATTGCGTAATCGCCGTTTTCTAAACTGGGCGACATACTATGACCATTGATCTTAAGTAGTCGCCAACCGAACATGTTTGTTCAACCAGTAATCAAAATTACAATACTGGATAAACCATTTCCATGCTTGGTGGGAATGGGCTTGTTTTACGTGTTGTTTGCACGTCTTTTGTGCTCCAGAAGATTTCAGCGAACTGATTTACCAATTCAACCAATTCTTCACCCGCTGCGCGATCAATACCTGTTTTACAAGCAGACGCTTTCAACATGATGCTATGTGCAACTTCGTGTACATTTGGGTGTTTTTCGATTTGTGGTGCTTTGATATAGTCACCCCAAATTACGCGGATTTCTTCTTTAACTTTTGCTGCTTCAGCTTCTTTCATCGCAACACAACGAGAAAGTGTGTTGATGGTTTCAGCTGTCATTTCTTTGTCTTTGTTTTCAGCGATGATGTCCATCATGCGAACAACGGAAAGAGCAGCTACGATTGCTGTATGCGGATCATAGATTTTGCATGGAATGTCGCAATGTGCGTCAGCTGTTTCAACATTTACCATTTTGTCTAGCATTGAAGTAAACATTTTTTGTCCTCATTTGGTTTGTGTTGTTCAAGGTTTATAGGAGGATACACATCTTTCCCTGTTGGCCCTGATAAAACTCGTTAATTATGTCAGCACACTAAAACAAGATGGCTGAAAGTCAATTATATAAAAAATAATCTTTTGTGAATTTTCAAGAAGAATGGGTTGAAAAATATTTGTGAGAAATATGTCGAAGAGAGAAAACTAGAACGGGCCAGCTTGAGAGGCTGGCCCGTTGAGTGAAATTACGCACGCTGAGAGAGAAGAGTGAGAGAGGAGAGTGCGGGCGTAATCTCGGTAACTTGTTAACTTGTTATGAAAATCTTCCTTAGAATGGTAGGATGATATCGATGATCTGTGAACCATAGCGTGGTTGCTGTACATCAGAGATATGACCACGCCCGCCATAAGCGAGTCGCGCCTCGGCAATATCTTCATAGTTCACAGTATTGCTGTTTGTAATATCTTGTGGGCGAATAACACCTGCGATTTGAAGTTCACGAACTTCGTAATTGACACGTGTTTCCTGACGTCCATGTAACACAAGATTTCCGTTTGGTAGGACCTGTGTGACAACTGCAGCAACAGTCAGTGTAATGTCTTCTTCGCGAGAAATATTACCTGTCCCACCTTGTGTGGAAGATGAGCCTAGATTGACGAAGTTATCCGTTGTAACTGCTTCAGGTAACACATCGTTCAAAGCGCCTTGAAAACCTGCTAGACCGGGAATATCCACATCTTCACTGGTTGTCCGTGTGCGGTTGGTACTATTTGCAATTGTTGCTTCATCATCAATGCTGATGACAACAGTCACAATGTCTCCGACTTGTGTGGCGCGCAAATCCTTCAAAAAGGCCCGACTACCTAGGCGCCAGAGTGAATTGGCAGTATTCTTTGCTGTTGATGGCACTGGCATCGGCATAGAAACTGGCTGATAATTTGGGTCATGCGTCGGGTTCTCGATCTCATTCAATTTAGGTTCTTCACCCATTTTAGCTAAGCGAGACAATGTATTACATGCAGTTAGTGAGGTGCCGATAAGGGCAATAGCTGCAAAGCGAATAGCTGTTTTTCTCAGCTGTGTGTTCTTTGTAATGTTTAACATCGTCTCTCTCCGGTTTATCTCAATATCTTTTCAAACTACAATCTTGTGGGTCTCAATCACATTTGTGCAGATTGTAGTGGGGCACGAACTGTTACTGTGTTGTAACCAGTTACGATAGCTTCAAGTACTTGGCCACTATGGGAATTTCGAATGCGAATAACCTCTTTATGTGCACCATCTTCCAGGGCAACGCCTTGTGCTGTGAGGCGCATGCCCATGGATTCAAGTGTTACTAAAACCATTTGTTTCTTTTTCACCAGCTGAGGTGCTTGCAGGTTGGCTGACAAAATTGGGCGACCAGGTGTGATGGTACGGCGAATTTGCTTACCAATGAGGCTTGTGGCATCAACGACTGCTTTACGAGAAACCTTACGTGCACGCATTGTGACAACTTCGAGATCTTCTTGTTTCAAAATTTCTCCGGCTTGTATGCGGCGATTCGGAAGGGCAACTTCCATCAATTTGTGGACTTTGCCAGATACCTTACCCTTAACAATTGCTTTACCGGTTGCGGGTACAACATAAGTGGCTGTGAAACGGCTTTCGTTATCGGAAAGACGGAAATTTTTAATTGCTACAGACATATCTGCATCAATTGGAAGGCGCACAGTTGGGATCCGGCCGTTTAGTTGGATTTCTAATAACTCGGACTCACCTGTTTTTTGGATAATTGCATTGCGAAGACTATCTGTAAGAAGGCTTGGTTCCATTTCGAAATAATCACGTTCAACGATTGCCTCATCCAATGTGGAAGACGGCTTCCAGTCGAGCTTGTAGAAATTTGCAACGCGCCATAACCAGGATGATGTCAGTTTTTGTGATTTGCCTAAGGCTGGTGCTTTTGCAACCACGCGATGTGCATTTTCTCCTGCATTTTGGAAAAGATCACCTAGGGTAATATTTTCCCCTTGTATCAAGATGTTATGGTTTAGAGTAACTTCTTGTTCAATTTCGAAGAACTCGGAATTTGCATAAGAAGGATTTGTGGTTGCTGCAATTGTGCCTAGAGACATTGCGCTTCCTAATAGAAAAGCGGCGATCATTTTATTTGTAGCTTGCTTTTTCATTATCTTTTTCCTTCTTAATCGTCGAATTTGATTTCTATCGTTTTCGATTTAAATTTCTATATTCTCAGCGATTAACGCATTTGAGATACAGTGCTCATCATTTGATCTGAGGTTTCAATTACTTTGGAATTCATCTCATAAGCACGCTGTGCCGTGATGAGGTTGGTAATTTCTTCTACTACATTCACGTTGGATGTTTCGAGGAAACCTTGCTCGATTGTTCCGTAACCAGTACTGCCGGGTGTTGAACTTGATGGTGCACCAGATGCTGGGGTTTCAAGGAATAGATTGTCGCCGACAGAAGAAAGGCCTGCTTCGTTGGCAAATGTTGATAGGCTTAACTGACCCAAATTACTTGGTGTTACTTGTCCATCTAAGGATGCAAGCACTTCACCGCTGGAATTCACTGTGATGCCTGTTGCATCGGCAGGAACTGTAATTCCCGGTTCAACAGTGTAGCCATCAGTTGTCACAATGTTGCCTTGGTTATCCAATTGGAAAGAACCGGCACGTGTGTAAGCTGTATCACCGCTTGGTAAGGTGATCTGAAAATATCCTTTACCGTTAATTGCCAAATCCAAGGAATTTTCTGTAAGAGTTAAGTTGCCTGTTTCAGTAATACGGTAAACAGATGCAGTTTTAACACCTAAGCCTACTTGGATACCAACTGGTACGATTGTGCCCGTGTCAGAGGAGTTTGCTCCGGCGCGACGTTGGTTTTGGTACAGCAGATCTTGGAACTCAGCGCGGCGACGCTGATAAGCTGTTGTATTCATATTGGCGATGTTGTTTGAAATAACCTCAACATTAAGCTGTTGAGCTAACATGCCAGTTGCACCGATATTTAAGGATCTCATAGCTTCTCTCCTAGCTTAATGCGTTAACTGAACTGGCCAAGACGTTCTATCGCTTTTTTCACGCGGTCGTCTTCAGCTTGGGTGAATTTCTGCATAGAGGCATATTCGCGATGAACACGCATCATGCGGGTGATTTCCAGAATTGGCTGAACGTTTGATTCTTCCAGCATACCTTGAGTAATATTGTAACCCTCGGAGGCAATTGGATCTTGACCTGTGGCATAAAGCCCCCCGGCGGACTTCTTCATTTCGTATTGGTTTTCAAAAGATACCACACGAAGCTTGCCAACTTCTCCATTGTCGTTGGAGATAGTACCATCGGATGCCACTAGAATTTCGCCACCGTCATTTGGGATGTTTAATGGGCCGCCGTCGCCTTGGATGGTGTAGCCATCTTTATTTACAAGATTGCCTGTCGCATCTAGCTGAAAACGGCCATTACGTGTATATCTTTCACCCATTGGTGTATCGATAACAAAGTAACCATCACCGGAAAGAGCAAAATCAAACGGGTTGTTTGTGGTGGTCATTGGGCCGTCGGTTAAATCACGCGCCAATCCTACATCTTGTACAAAGGAAAATTGCTGGCGATCATGTTGCGGCTTGGTAATGTATTCTTTAAATACCATTCCTTCGCGTTTAAAAGCAGGTGTATTCGCGTTAGCAATATTGTTTGCAACAATATTCATTTCGTTGCGAAGGCTTCTCTGCCTAGATAGTGCGATATAAGCGCTGTTTTCCATGACGCTATCCTCTCTCAAATTTTTGTCGGTTTCTCAGGCCGACATCTCTCGACGCTTTACAAAGCAGGTAGTGTGCCAAAATTAATTAAGTATTTGATAATAATTAATTTTTATTTTGATAAAGGTGGTTTTTTTGTGTTTTTCATGTGAGGCTACTTCGAAAATTTACGAAAAATAGCAATTTAGAAAGGGGATTGATATTAAGGCGGCAAAGTTTGCCATAGGTTATGTATTTATTCAGGAAGAACTTGAGATTATTTATTGGAAACAATGAAATCAATTAAGAGTATTGCGTGAATATTTACGAATATTCGTTTCTTAATGATTGATTTCTGCTGCTAATTTCTGCAGTTTATAGTGAGTATTTACAAAAATGGTCTATAACGTAATTAATCTCTATAATAATATAAAGATGTATGACGTTGTGATGAAAATCCGTGAAATGAAAGCTTCTATTGCTGAAGGGTGGCGAATATGGCTGATGAAGGTGAAGTAGCCGAAGGCGCAGATGGTGAAGATGAAGAGGGTGGTAAGAAACGCGTTAGTGGTAAAAAGCTAGTTCTATTTATCTTATTGCCTATTTTGATTCTTGTTGGTGCAGGTGTCGGTCTGTTTTTGTCTGGAATGTTGGACCCGCTACTTGGTGGTGGAGATGAAGTGGCAGAGGAGGCGACAGAAGATGCGCCTGTTGAAGTGGCGGATGCGCCTAGTATCTTTTTACCTCTGGATGAAATTTTAGTGACTTTACGTTCGCCAGGATCAAAGCAAAAATTCCTTAAACTGCAAGTTTCATTGGAAATTTCTACCATTGAGGAGCAGGCACATATTGAAAACCTGAAGCCACGTATTGTTGATAGCTTTCAGGTGTTTTTACGTGAGTTGCGTCTTGAAGAGCTTGAAGGTAGTCAAGGCGTATACCGTATTAAAGAAGAATTATTAGATCGTGTGAATAAAGCAATTGCGCCAGTTAAGGCAAAAGATGTTTTATTTAATGATTTAATTGTTCAGTAAGTCGCATAGTTTTCAAAGAGATTGAGAAACTGGCGCGGCTTTTGCGTAGAGGTTTTTGGATGAATGTCATACGGCAGAAGTTACCAGATGATGTTTGTTTAAAATATAACGCAAAAGATTTGGCGCGACCTGTGTTTCATGATGAGTAGGAATACGATTTAGGTTTAGCGGCATAGAAAGATCGAGGCTGAATATGGCTGATGAAGATGCTGATGCACTAATGGAAGAAGACGATGATGCCCTAGCCGCAGAATGGGCGGCGATGGCAGAAGACGAACCCGATCCCTCGATGGGGGCGGCGGCGGCGCGTGTTCTTGATCAGGATGAAATTGATAGTCTTCTTGGTTTCCAAGATGGTGCAGACGGGAATGATAACCAATCCGGTATCGAAGCGATTATCGATTCTGGTATGGTATCTTATGAACGCTTGCCAATGTTGGAGGTCGTCTATGACCGCCTCGTTCGTATGATGTCGACTTCATTACGTAACTTCACCTCAGATAACGTTGAGGTGAGTTTGGATAACATCACTTCAATTCGCTTCGGTGATTATTTGAACTCCATTCCATTGCCAGCGATGTTGACGGTGTTTAAGGCAGAGGAATGGGATAACTATGGTCTAATTACCATTGATAGTTCCTTGATTTATTCCATCGTAGATGTATTGCTTGGTGGACGTCGTGGTACTGCTGCGATGCGTATTGAGGGGCGCCCTTATACGACAATTGAGCGTAACCTTGTGGAGCGTATGATTAGTGTGGTGTTAGCAGATTTATCTGCGGCTTTCGATCCATTATCCAGTGTGACAATGCGTTTTGATCGATTGGAAACCAACCCGCGTTTCGCAACGATTGCCCGTCCGGCCAATGCGGCTATTCTGGCGCGTTTCCGTATTGATATGGAAGATCGTGGCGGGCGTCTTGAATTGCTATTGCCTTATGCGACATTGGAGCCTGTTCGTGAACTATTGCTTCAAATGTTTATGGGTGAGAAATTCGGTCGTGACAGTATCTGGGAAAATCACTTGGCTACAGAACTCTGGTTTACAGATGTGCCGATTGAAGTCGTTTTGGATGAATTCACAAGTAATTTAACAGAAGTTTTAGATTGGAAGGTCGGAACTTTCTTGCAATTACAGGCAACTCAGGATTCAATGGTCGAATTACGTTGCGGTGAAATTCCTATGTTTAAAGGCTATGTCGGTCAAAAAGCTGGAAATCTTGCTGTGAAGCTGGATAGGAAAATTGATCCAGATTAGTTTAATTTTGTGTTATATTAGGTCGTATGAAATTGGATCTACTAGAAGCTACTCTTGATATTGCCTTTATTGGTTTGTTAATTGCCGTACTGATTTATGCAGTGCGGCTTAACCGCAACATACGTATCCTTCAAGATAGTAAAGAAGAATTGCGTCAGTTATTGGGACAATTTGTCTCCTCAACGCAGCAGGCTGAAGAAGCGCTTTTGCGAATAAAAAATCGTTCTCGTGATGCAACGGAAACAATTGATGATGCGATTGCAGAGGCGAAAACGTTACGCGCAGACCTGATTGAATTAATCCGTCGTGCGCAGGAAGTCGCCGGCCCAGTCGGGATTGCGGCTGCGAAAGTGGAGCGTGGTCAGGCGACCTATAATCCTGGATATAGCACTGGACCTGCGAAGGGTAAGAAGGCGCGATCCAAGAAAGCTAAATCTGCAAAAGCGACACCGGCTTCACCACGTGAGCCGATGAATATGCCTGATATCACGGATATGGATGCTGAAATTGATAAGGATTTGGAGGCGCGTCTTTCTAAGTTGATTGAATCTGTTGAGGCTGGTAATCCAGAGGTTATGGCGCCTCAGGCTGATATGTTTGGGGCTGAAAGCTCTGCTGTATCATCTGCACAGGAAGCTCAAGAAGCCGGTGTGGAATTGTCGGGTGTAGATGAAGCGCAAGAATCTAAAGCAAAAAGCAAAGAAGAGCTTCTAAAGGCTCTTCGTGGCATGCGTTAAGAGATTAGTTTATGAATTTTAAAATCCGTATATTACCTATTTTTCTCGTGATCATTTTTTTAATGCTATCCGTCCGTTTTGGCGATATGTGGGTAGAATTTACCTCTGTGACAGAAACAGCCTCAAATGAAGGGCGTTTCTCCGCACAAGATCTGGCAGCCATTACAAGCGGACAAGCCATCGCTCAAGAAGCAGGTGAGGCACCAGCGCTTGATGACCCAGCATTAATTGAAGACGATACTTTGGTTGAAGAAAGTCTTAATGGGACGCCTGAAGGTATGGAACCAACCGATGTCGTTGAGCAAGAGGATTATTTCTCAGGTGGTAATTTTGGGGATATGAGCCCCGGTGAAATTCGTCTTTTACATGATCTGGTTGCTCGCCGTGAAGCTTTGGATAAACGAGAGCGTGTTGTGAAAGAGCGTGAAGCATTGTTGAGAAGTGCAGAGCAGCAGCTCTTGGATAAGCAGTCTCAGCTGGAAGATATTAGAGCTTCTATCGAAGACTTGTTAAAGGTTTATAAAGAAGAGCAAACAGAAGAAGCCAAGCGTTTGGTGAAAATTTATTCTAACATGAAGCCTAAATCTGCTGCGCGTATTTTTAATGATATGGATATGCCGACATTGATTCAGGTTTTGCGAGGAATGAAAGAGCGAAGCATCGCCCCAATTATGGCAGCGATGAATGCGGATAAAGCGCGCTTGGTAACAAGAGAGCTAGCGACTGTCGAAGCTGTCGATGGTGCAGAAGGGGTATTGCAATAAGCCAATTATAAGAAAAAAAATATACAAAACCTGCTAAGT
>NZ_SMMC01000111.1 GCF_009711445.1 Curvivirga aplysinae
TGGATAATATAGCGTAGAAAACAAAAAGCCCTGCAATTGCAGGGCTTTCTAACATTTATCAGAATTAAAATCTTAAATATATTTTACTTCTTCAATTTCATATTCTTTGGAACCACCAGGTGTGTGCAATTCAAAGGCATCACCCGCTGATTTACCAATCAATCCTTTTGCCAATGGGGATGCCAAAGAAATTTTACCATTGTTGATATCAGCTTCTAACTCACCAACAATTTGATACTCTTTTTCTTCGTCAGTATCACAATCAACGACAGTCACAGTTGCACCAAATCGGATTGTTTCACCTTCCATTTTAGATGGATCGATCACATCTGCACGACTGGTTTTATCTTCCAGTTCCAAAATACGACCTTCAATGAAGCTCTGCTTTTCACGGGCAGCATGATATTCCGCATTCTCGGACAAATCGCCATGTTCGCGCGCTTCCGCAATCGCCTGAATTACAGCTGGACGTTCAACAGATTTTAAATTTTTCAATTCTGCTTGAAGAGTTTCATAACCCTTCAATGTCACGGGTACCTTATCAACCATGACTTATTCCACTTCATTACCATATTATATGTCATGACCACTTTACATCGCCAAGTCATAACGAATTTTGCCAATACCGTCAGAACAAAAAAAAACACCCGCAGGACACTCATCCCACGGCCTGTTCCAAATTCTTTCTGACTTTATTTACACAAGATAGGGTATTTGCAAGAAAATTACAAGATACCTGTATCTAGAATGAAACAAGACAAAATATTTCCCCCAAGGCCATCCTGAAACTTATGGATCAGAAAACCTCGGAGGAGATATCTTTTGCTTGTTTAAGTCTTAATCATTCACCTTACCATTCCAGACTTCACGATTGATATCCAAATCTGCATAATCATCCGGATTTAAAACAGGTCTGTCTATACCAGCTTTCAGCTGTGCACTAAAATCAACGATAAGACGCTTTGCGATCGGGAAAAGCATCAGTAATGCCAGTAAGTTCACAATCGCAAGAATACCCATCATCGGATCAGAGAAGAAGAAGACGGATGTTGCTGCAGGTGCCACAGCACCAAGGAAAACAATTGCAACAAGCGCAACTTTGAATAGATTCAAAGCAAGCTTACTCTTCGTCATCACTGTCATCGCATTTTCACCAAGATAGTAATTATAGATGATTGAACTAAATGCAAACAACAAGACAGCACCGGTCAAGAAATACTGCGCCCATTCACCAAGGTGAGATACAAGAGATTGCTGTGTCAATGCCACACCATTCACATCTTGCGCCCCAGCAACATAAACATCACCGAGTAAGATCACGAACGCTGTACAGGAACAAATTACAATTGTATCAATGAACACAGAGAAAGATTGCGTGATCCCCTGACTGATTGGATGACGCACATCCGCAGTTGCCGCAACGTTTGGCGCGGATCCAAGCCCAGCTTCGTTAGAAAACAACCCACGGCGTAAACCTTGCGCAATGGCTGCGCCCATTCCACCACTCACAGCTTCTTCAAAACCAAGCGCATTGGAAACGATCATGCCAATAACAGCTGGAATATCGGTGATATTAATCACGATTACGATCAAAGCCATGAAGATATAGCCAAGAGCCATAATCGGCACAATCACATCACAGGTTTTTGCAATACGATGGATACCACCATATACAATGATACCAGTACCCAATGCTAATACGACACCTGTGATCATACGATCAATACCGAGACTGTCCTGTGCAGCACCTGCAACCGTGTTACCTTGGAAAGCCGGAAAGCCGATACCAAAAGCAGCGATCAAGCAAATCGCATAAAGAACAGCCAACCAACGATAGTCTTGGCCCAAACCATGTAAAATAGTCCGCGCAGGCCCGCCACGATAAGTACCGTCTTCCGCGGGTTCTTTAAATAATTGCGCCAAAGAACATTCAACAAGACTGGTTGCCATACCGACAATGGCGATTGCCCACATCCAGAAAACCGCACCCGGCCCACCAAGCGTAATCGCCACTGCAACCCCTGCGATATTACCGCCGCCTACGCGACCACCGACAGAAAGCAATAAGGCTTCACGTGCCGTAATAGCATTTGGATCCCCGGTTTGGTTCTTACCCTGTAAAACACGGAACATACGACCAAAATATTTGAACTGTACAAAGCCACTGGCGAAGGTAAAAAATAAACCTAGAACGACGAGGAACGGAATCAATGACCATCCCCATGTGAGGTCACCGATAGTTCCAAAAATTGTCTCAAGAAATTCCATTTGTATTCCCCTAACTCCTAATAATGATTACATATTCATCATTTTGCTTGGATCAGAAACGATTTATCCCAAACAAACCCCACCTAAATTGTATATACATGTTCGCTAATAAACGCAATTAATTAGAAAACGAACCAATCTATGTCAAAAATCATCCCAGAAATTTAAAAGAGTCCCTACGTAAATTTATAGGCATAAAAAAACCCTCGCTTATGCGAGGGCTTTTTTTAAGGCGATTTAAGATGGTTGTAGTTAAACCAACTAACTTCCACAAATTTAGCCAGCGAAATAACTCTGTAAAGGAGCCACCTCAATGTCCTGAGCACGTAATGCTTGAATTGCACGAGCAGCAGCATGACAGCCGGACATTGTAGTATAATATGGCAAACCTTGTTTCAAAGCTGTTTGACGTAAAGATAGGCTATCTTGCAAAGATTGCTGACCTTCCGTCGTATTAAATACAAGATCAACTTTCCCGTTAATCATTGCGTCCACAATATGCGGGCTACCTTCTACAACTTTGTTAATTGCTTCTGCAGCCACCCCATTTTCATTCAAATAACGTGCAGTTCCGATTGTAGAAAGAATATTCAAACCTTCATTAACCAGCAGCTTTGCTGCATCCAATACTTTTTCTTTATCGGAATCTTTAACTGAGATGAAGACGGTACCTTCTTTTGGTAGTTTAGCACTTGCACCAAGTTGTGCTTTTGCAAAGGCCATCGCAAAATCTTTGTCCAGCCCCATCACTTCACCTGTGGAACGCATTTCAGGGCCAAGCATAACGTCAACACCCGGGAAGCGATTGAATGGGAAGACAGCTTCCTTCACTGCGATATGGTCTTTCAACGCTTTTGTCTTTAGATCGAAATCAACCAATTTCTCACCTGCCATAATGCGTGCAGCGATTTTCGCAACTGGAAGACCTGTTGCTTTCGCGACAAACGGCACGGTACGAGACGCACGTGGGTTTACCTCAAGGATAAAGATACGTTCGCCTTGAACTGCGAATTGTACATTCATCAAACCGATTACGTTCAATTTCTTGGCCATGGCTTCCGCTTGACGCTTCATTTCTTCGATCACACTGTCAGACAAAGAATATGGCGGTAAGGAACAAGCACTATCACCAGAATGAATACCAGCTTCTTCAATATGTTCCATTACACCAGCGACGAAGACTGTATCCCCATCACAAAGCGCATCCACATCGACTTCAATCGCATCTTTCAAGTAATAATCGATCAAGACGGGGCTATCACCGGATACCTTTACCGCTGTGCCCATGTACCGTTCAAGCTGTTCACGGCTATGAACAATTTCCATAGCACGACCACCCAATACGTAAGAAGGACGGATCACAACCGGATAGCCGATTTCCTCTGCGATATCTGCCGCTTGCGCTTCGGTTGTAGCAATACCGTTCGGCGGCTGTTGCAAATTCAAGTCTTGAAGCATCTTTTGGAAACGTTCGCGGTCTTCCGCCAAATCAATAGCATCCGGAGATGTACCAAGGATCGGAATGCCCGCAGCTTCCAAGGCTTGGGAAAGTTTCAATGGTGTTTGTCCACCGAATTGAACAATCACACCCAGCAACTCACCCGATTCTTGCTCTTTCTGACAAAGGGCGATCACATCCTCACCCGTAAGTGGCTCGAAATACAAACGATCAGATGTATCATAATCGGTGGAGACTGTTTCAGGGTTACAGTTCACCATGATGGATTCAATGCCTGTATCAGACAGGGCATAAGCTGCATGTACACAACAGTAATCAAACTCGATCCCCTGACCAATACGGTTTGGACCACCGCCAAGGATTACAACCTTCTTACGATTAGAAATGTCAGCTTCACATTCCGCTTCGAAGAAACCATCACCTTCGTAACAGCCATACATATAAGATGTTTGACTTGGGAATTCCGCTGCACATGTGTCGATGCGTTTAAAGACAGGTTTTACACCTAATTCTTTACGTTTCGCAAAAACATCATTGGCCTCACTACCAACCAATTCCGCCAAACGTTCATCAGAGAAACCAAGTTTCTTCAAACGCAACAAACCTTGACGATCTGTTGGTAGGCCGTTTTTACGAACTTCTTCTTCTGCTTCCACCAATTGACGTGTTTGCTCAAGGAACCAACGATCCACTTTCGTTGCTTGATAGATCGTTTCGTCATCCATACCATGACGCATGGCTTGGGCGATGCTCAAGATACGATCTGGTTCCGGACGGGAAATGGCTGCGCGGATTGCAGATTCATTCATGCTGCCATCTTCATTTATCGCATTTGGAATATGAATTTCGTTCAATCCTGTCAGGCCCGTTTCCATGGAACGAAGTGCTTTCTGGAAACTTTCTTGGAAACAACGACCGATAGACATCGCCTCACCCACGGATTTCATTGCTGTTGTAAGCAACGGTTCCGCACCAGCGAATTTCTCAAATGTGAAACGCGGCATCTTTGTCACAACATAGTCAATTGTCGGCTCAAAACTTGCCGGTGTTACAACCGTGATATCGTTTTTCAATTCATCCAAGGTGTAACCACATGCCAATTTCGCAGCGATTTTTGCAATCGGGAAACCCGTTGCTTTAGACGCTAAAGCAGAAGAGCGGGATACACGTGGGTTCATCTCAATCACGATCATACGGCCATTTTCAGGATTAATCGCGAATTGTACGTTGGAACCACCAGTTTCAACACCAATCTCACGCAATACGGCAATAGAAGCGTTCCGCATGATTTGGTATTCTTTATCGGTCAGTGTTAAGGCTGGTGCTACAGTCACACTGTCCCCTGTGTGAATACCCATTGGATCAATATTTTCAATAGAACAAATGATGATGCAGTTATCCGCACGGTCGCGGACCACTTCCATCTCATATTCCTTCCAACCTAATACAGATTCCTCAACCAACACAGAGTTAACCGGAGAAGCCTTCAAACCGCTTTCAAGCAATGCGCGATATTCTTCAACATTATAGGCAATACCGCCACCTGTGCCGCCCATGGTGAAAGAGGGACGGAAAATTGCAGGCAAGCCAACATAATCAAGGCAGGCCATGCCTTCTTCGAAACTTTCCACTTGTTCAGATCGCGGACAATCCAAACCAATTTTTTCCATCGCTTCACGGAAACGCAGACGATCTTCCGCCTTGTCAATCACATCTGCATTCGCACCGATCATCTCAATATTCAAGCGATCCAAAGTACCGTTTTCTTCCAGCGCCAATGCTGTATTCAAGGCTGTCTGTCCCCCCATTGTTGGGAGTACGACTAATTTATCATCTGGTCGTTCCGCTTTCTCGCGCTCAAGGATCTTTGCAACGGCTTCCGGTGTGATCGGCTCAATATAAGTTGCATCCGCTGTACCTGGGTCGGTCATAATGGTTGCCGGGTTGGAATTCACCAACACCACGCGGTATCCTTCTTCTTTCAAGGCTTTACAAGCTTGAGTGCCTGAATAATCAAATTCACAGGCTTGACCGATCACAATAGGACCAGCCCCAACAATCATTACGGAGTCAATATCGGTACGTTTTGGCATGGCGGTATCTGCTCTTTATCTTGTCAAAGTCTATGGCTTAGGATTCTTTCAAGCCTAACCCGGTGCAGTCATGCCTAGTGCCCATTTAATAAATTCAGAATAAGTTCAGAATGCAAGGCCCTAAGCGGCTGTGATGTACAGCAATTAACAGCATTTGACCAGATGCCTGAGGAATTTTTTTCAATTATTTTAGAAAAAAACTCAAAATGGCATTATTTATGCGTTATCATGATCTTGATTGATAAACGCACTGCGCTATATTTCATACTAAGAAAGAGAGGGTAAGAGTAAGATAAACTCTTATTTTAAAGAGCTTTTTTATGATTGAGTCCAAAGATCAAACCAACGAACATACATCGTCTTCCGATGAAGAAGATGATGAGACTGTTATGGATGCGTTCAAACGTCGAGAAAAAGAAAAAGAAGAACGCCTGGAAGCAATCAATCAAAAAGATGCAGAATTAAAGATTCTACATTCCGGACTCCGAGAAGCTCAAGCGCGTATTAAACGTATTTTGGAACTTCAAAAACATATGGGTAAACATCCTGATGTGGATGGAAAGCATGCCATTTCAATGTGCATTTCGGCTCTAGCTCGTTATGACGACGAAAAAGCCATTCGCAATGCTTTAAATGCCTGCCTCGTCTATCTGAAAAATCGTAAAGAACGCGAAGAATATGAGATTGAGGAAGCAAAACGACAAAAAGAATTAGAAGCCAAACGCAAAGAAGAAACTTCTAAAGAAAAAAAATCATTAGGGAGCTTTTTTAAAAGATCCAAGAAATAAATTGCACCATTTATTGAAACTTTGCAGAAGCTTCTTCTGTCCAACCGATTGCGGAAATATTTTTCGTGATACTTACATCACTATTCGCATCCGTTGCGACAATGGCTAAGTCATAATTCCCGCTTCGAAACAAAGACAAACCCATTTCATAGGTAAACTCCTGCCCCTCATCTAACGATACGACTTTGTCGTTATCCAGCACATCCCTTTTGCGAATAACATCTTGATTATCACTAGTAACGGAAATTGAAAAAGCCAAAGCATTATCAGATAGATTTTTCATCAAGACCCGCAGACCACACACATCAGGATCATCCTGCCAATCTTGATCAAAAGCTGCCTTGATTTCAAACACCGTCAACGACGTATCACGATATTTCCGTCCCGCACAACTTCCACCATCCGCGGTTTTCATTTCAAATAGCTGAAACGAGAGCTGATCTTCCAGTTGATTGGGTTTCACTAACTGAGTAGCCATTTCGCCTTGTTGAGGCAATTGACCAGCAACTTCTACCATGTCTTTTACATTTGTTTCAGAAGCTATTGCATCCTCATCAGGTAAAGTTGCCCAACCCCCAGCTACTATTGTATCGGTTTCGCCCATATTGGAATCTAATTCAGGTCCGATTGGGGTAATATTCTCTTTTACTTCCGCCTTTTCCAGATCTTCCTTCGTTGGAGCGAATATAACTTCTTCCGGCCGATCTTGGTAAATAAACTGATTCAAATACCCTGTCTGATAGGCAAAAACACTACCGGCAGCCAACATAACAATCCCAACGCCACCGAACGCAATTTGTTTATTTTTTCGCGTATCTAAGGTCGTTGGAACTTTATATTTCCGTGCATCTGTAACCATCTCCGATGCTATCTCAACGGGGAATGCAGGAATATCAAAATCATTTTCCAACTGAGGCATATCCTCAACGGGCAAAACAAAGCCGACCTTTGCCCCTTTTGCTTTCAATTCTTTAAGTAAATCCGCAGCGTAGTTTAATTTTTGTTGGATATGAGAAACACTATGAACAGCTTCATCTCTTGCATTCACAGCCCCCGTCACCAACCAGACCTGATCAGCTGCCTCCCCTTGCATAGCAAGTTCGTTTTTTTCCATCAAGGCATGTGCCAGATAGACACCCAATTGCCAACTTTCCCCATTTGTAATACTTGCCGACACATCCATGCGATAAGATTTATGGCCTGTCATACGTTCAATAACCCCAGTGGGTTTACGAACAAATGCATGATATCCACGCGTAATCGGTAGCGCTTCTGTTGATCCATTCAAACAAACAGCACAAGCTACATCTGGGTCCTCAGGAACCAGACTTTGAATTTCAGACGGGCCTTCGCTTGTGGCAATTAAAATACGGGTCTTCATGAGTTTAAAAATACCTCAGAAGCCACATCACGTAGAGTTTTAACAAACTCATCATCTTCTTCCGCTAAAAACTGGAAAACACCATCAACAGATAATGGCAAGAGCTTCTTCAAATATTGCCCCTCACCAGATTTCAACGTGATTGCAGTTGGTTCCTGCTGAAAGGCATCTTCCATTTTCAAGATAATATAAACTTGTCCGCTTTGTGCACGAGAATGCTTAATCTGGATGCTAAATCCATCTCCTTCTCGACTTTCCAAATTGCCAGAACTCGCAGCAGCGGCTCTTGGGAATTGATAAACCACACGCTCGGAAAGCAATTGATCTAATGCTGATTGTAATTTGTCGTCTTGCTTCAACGCCTTTTGAAGTCCCGATGTCATCTCAATATGTGCATTAGTCGCAAATTGATAGACATCACCAAAACCATAACGGCGTTCACGGCTTTCAGCCAACATTTGTTGGCGAATATTGTCCACAATAGATAAACCCGTAAAACGTTCTTCGGCTCTACGCTTTTCATCTTCACTTAACAAATTCCAAGACATGTTAAGCATGTCCTCCATAAATTCTGTAGAAACGTGTGGCAAAACGGGGCTTATCCTCATCATAACATACAGACGCGTCTACTTGTTGTATTGCTTTTAGAACCCGATCATATTTCCGATTGATCAAATCCAAACAATCAGCACCTTGCTCAAACAGGTCAGCCATTGTCGGATCATCAAGAACGGAATCCTGGAATCCTTGTCTATTTATGTTATGGAAGGCTTTGCGCGCTTTTCCTAGCAACTCAAAATCTAATTCAATCGTTTTATCAGAATTTTCTTTTGCACCTATGTTATTCACCACATAAAGGCTGGCTAGTTGTGTGTTTCGCAAGCCATCTGACAGTTTTTGTCCTATGGTGAGTTGATCTTCATAATTAGTTTTACTGCTATCTTCACACAAAGCCTGAAAACGATCAGCATTCAGCTTGTTTCTCAACCCTTGGCTAATACGAGCCTGCCCCTGACCAAAAGTTAAAGAACGCAAATAAGAGAGAGCCCATCGGGATATTTCTTCGGTTCGATCAAGTATATCTGCAAGATGGTCCAGATCTTTTTTACCGATAAACTTCACTTGATCCAAAGGTTCTTCTTGCAGCAGTTCAAGAATAGTATTCCCTTCTTCCGCAACGCTCAGCCCCTCTCCTCCAATTCGATCTAAATTTGCTTCATGCGCCTCGGTTCCAAAAACCTTGGCATCACTAACATCCCGTTTTGAAAGAGTTTCGCGGATAGCTTGCGCATATCGGGTAAAATCATCAAAGACGGTTGTAAACCGAATAAAATCTGACGCATCTGATCCTCTGGACAAATCTTGATCTTCCCAAAAGGCCATAATTGTTTCGTCATTAATTTCAGCTAAATCAAATCCTTCCCCCAAATAGCCATTTAAGAAAGTCAGGATATGACGCATCTTTTTTTGCCCTTGAGAAGAAGGGAGGTGATCGCTTAAAAAAGCATAGCATTTTGAAAATAGGCCGTTTGAAATATCAGATAATTCACGATGTGTAAGATCAGATTTTGATAACATCGCAAGATCATCTTGAATCTCAACAAAACCAATCGCGTTTACCATAAAATCAAATAAAGCAGCCAGATAAGGCATGCGCCCCGTTTTCACTTCAAAATCTTTGTTGTCGGAATATCTGAAATTCAGCACATTTCCTTCAATAAAAAACCCATCAGATAAGCGTTTAGAATTTTCATGGGCAGACAAAACAGACCGAAAACCAGCTGGTGTCGCAGGGTCTGCCATCCAGAAGAGATTTACTGCTTCTCCTCGCCGATCCAAAATACCAAAACCACGAAGCAAATGACACAGCTCATAAATCCCGGATGCAAATCGACGTTCTGCAACATCTTTTAATAAAGCCCAGATATCAACCTGTCTGTATCGAGGACCATTCAATCCTTCTTGATCTGCCAATGCTTCAAAGATACCTGCTAATGAATCACTGACGCCACCATAGCCATAAAAACTGGCTGTATTTAAATTTGAGTTCATCCCTAAAAACCCATTCCCCGTAAAACTTCAACCACCATATATTTTATTACAAACCTGTTGAAGCAAAAATTATAAAGGTCCGCGATCCCCTTATCATCGCGAACCTTTTTATCTTAAAAAGAATATCTTAAGGTTTCAACTCTCACATAAAGCGTTTCTTTTCATTGACATTCAATTGGGAATTCACACGTTTTAAGCTGTCTTGGAACTTTTTACGTAATGTCGAAAAATTTGAACTCTCATTTGATAGATTATCAGCAGAAGATAGATAGTCATATCCATCAAAGATTCTTTCCTCTTTAAGTTCACCTTCCAAGATACGATCTGCCGCTTCCAAATATTCACGCCAGTTACGATCTGTTTTTGGCTCTTCTAATAACCAATACGTATCTGTAACATGAGTTGAGCCTTGTTTTTCCCAAGTAAAGCGTTTCGACTTTGAAGAAACAGTTATGGCATCTTTCACCTCGGCACTGGCCAAGACAATTTCACTACGGGCATATTGACGCCAAAACTTCGTAACTTTCTTTACATATTTACGGGTATAACTATGGGGAATAGCATTTGCACCACGCCCCTTCAAAGTACCGCCATTATAATGAGATAAAGCCAAATCCCATTTATTACCATATTGATTATAAAGCTGATGCAAAAAGCGGATACCTAAGCGAATGTTTAAACGCGGGTTCCATAATCTGTCTGCCGCGACACCGAATTCACCTTTTGCAGTCGCCGGCATAATTTGCATCACACCGCGCGCACCAACATGGCTTTTTGCCATAGCATTGAAATTGGACTCAACACGTGCCACCGCCAATGCCAATGCAACTGGTACCACACCATCACGCTCTGCTTCCTGAACAATGATTTGCTTTATCTCATTCTTTGTATAGCCCCCATCTGCACGGGCGGCAAAAGCACTATCAACAAAGCTCATAGTAATGGCAAAACCTATCAACAATGCGCCAAGCACGCCTGTGATCGCACTAAAAAGATGTTTATCTTTTTCAGGTTTTCTAGATGCTAAGGGTTTCATCTTTCTTTCCTTTCTAATATTTTTATTTCTGTCCAAATTCAGCAGACAAACGGGTCAACCAACTTTGATCCAATGCAGAAATCACAAGCTTCTCTGTTGGGATTTTACTGCGAATACTCATCGCTTCAATCATTGGTAACTCAGGGTCTAAAGCCAAAATCACACGCGATTTCTCATCTTGAAATATCTGTGAAATTACAATCGGTTTCATTTCAGCATCCATAAATTGACCATGATAATAGATCACCAGTTGATCTTGCTGTTGAACCTTCGATACCACCGAGGAATTCTCTGATTGATCCGGTTTTGCTGGTGCTAATGCGGCCGAGATGAAAGAATTACTTTCATGTGTCTCTTGTGATACCTCAGCAGTTCCCGCGCCCATAGAAACAAGTGTTAAAATCATAATGGCAAAAAACCCCATCGCTAAAGCCAATGCAATTTCTGTCATCGCATTATCCCCGGTGACGGAATGGTGAACGTTTGATACTTGGAACTGAGCCATCTGATGATTTCCCATCTAATTATAAACTTCTGCGGACAACC
>NZ_SMMC01000185.1 GCF_009711445.1 Curvivirga aplysinae
CCACAAGCCACAGCACAAAATCAGTCTCAGCCTGCGCAAGCGCCCGCTTCGACAACAACACAAGCGATAAATACACAGACACAGGCGCCAACACCGTCACAAGCGCAGCAACATCAAATTCAGGTAAAAACATCAGCATCACTTCCACAAGCTGTTTCAAAAGAATTGGCTTCTGGACAAAGTATTAGGGTAGAGGTGCAGCAAGTTCCTAATCAATCAGCCAATCGTCTGACACTGCAAACTACGTCTGGCCCCGTCACAGTAACAACGCAATCAGGAACGCAGATTTTACCTCCACCGAATACACAAGCAAACTTACATGTGTCCTTTCATTCTGCACTAGCAGGAAAAACAGCACAGGGAGATGGGCCCTTATTGCTTAATCTTTCTTGGTCAGGCACTGCTATCAAAGCGACGACAACAACAACTCAAGGAAGCGCAACAAATGTAACGCTCAACACATTGCAAGGAACACAATTACCTGCCACGACCTTAAGTCAAAACTCGATATCACATTTACTACCTAAAACGCCCACAGGCCCTTTGTCACCCTCTCCTGCGGTACATGCGTCATCCATTCGTGGCGGGCCAGCTGCTGCTATGACACAGACTAATACCTCGCAAAACATACCAACAATGCCAACGCCACAAGGGTCGCCTATTGCGTCAAATCAGTCCTTAAATGTCCAAATTGCTTCCTTACAGTTGCCTAACCAGACATTACCTGCAGGTTTAACAATCCCGACTTCTGGACCAACAGGCATACCTGCCATTCAAGCAACAGTACTTGCAAGCCAACCCGGTAATACGATCATACAAACATCGGTTGGCCCCATGTCTTTACCAACCCCATCGCCCCTGCCTCCTGGCAGTTTATTAACTCTTCTTCCTTTAGGTGAACCGATCAGCATCCAGGTTCCTGTACAAACTGCCCTAAATACCTCTGCAGCTATTCAGGAACGATGGGCGATGCTACAACATGCCATGTCCATGTTACAGGCTGGCAACCCACAGATGGCGCAGCAAGTTATGCAATCCATGCCTCAAGCGAACACGCAAATGGCCACCAGTATACTTTTCTTACTTTCTACCTTGAGAGGTGGCGCTCTAGAAAACTGGGTCGGGCGAAGTGCCGCATCTCGCATTTCAGGGCCAATGGGCGATCGTCTGATTGATAGCATAAAACAAAATACCAGACAGATACGTGACCCCATGGGACAGGAATGGCGGGCATATGGTATGCCCGTGGCCCAAGATTCCAGTTTTGGTGAGTTATGGTTATATTTAAAAGATAAATCAGATGAAGAAAAACTAACATCAAATCAAGATGATGAAGCTAAAAGATTTATCATCGAAACTAGTTTTCAAAAAATGGGCCCTTTGCAGCTAGATGGTTTGGCAACCCAGAAAACAGTAGATTTAATGTTTAGAAGTTTGATCCCGGTCGAAGAAAAAATGCGTGATGATATTCGCGCACTTTTTGGCAACACAATCACGGCATTAGGTTTAACAGGAACTATTCGTTTTCACGTTGCAGATCATTTTCCTGTTTCAATTACTGAAGAAAGCGTTACTCTAGGTGGAGAAGTTACCATTTAGAAATAATTTATCTTGTAGAAACAGGGATATATGATGGAAAATAATATTGATGAAGCTGAGTTAACGGTAAACCAGAAATCACAATCGGATCGCCGCTTTTCACTTGTCACCGTAGAAAATCCAAACCTTTCTATAGATTATCTTGTTTCTCTTGGCTCAAAGCTAACGGATGAAAGCTGCTGCATTCAAATCAGTTATGTTCCAGATAAGTTGGTTTTAAAACCTGAAGCTTTTGAACAATATCTTCATAGTTTCGATGATCAAGACACGTCGTCTTTAGAAGCACTGGCACTTAACGTTCTTATTGATCTAAACAACGAAGTTGTACCACGCTGGGTTCAGGTGCGCGCCAAGTCTGAAAGTTCCAATCACCGGGTTCTGGTGGAAGATCGCCAACCAATATGGGAAAATGAAGAACTTTTATCCCGCATCCAAAAATTCTAGGAACGCAACATGGAAAATCCGCTGATTGCGCTTGATTTAACCCTGTTAGATGTTCTGGCGTTAACTTGGTTCTTTATCTGTTGGATGGGATTTCAGTATTTCGCGGATCATAGTCGCTGGCACAAACGCAGCCTCACCATTCAAATTAATGAATACCGTCTGGAATGGATGCGTCAGATGCTACAACGCGACGTAAGAATGGTCGATACAACACTTTTAGGCAATTTATTAACCGCTATTGGCTTCTTTGCCTCAACAACTATCCTTGTTTTGGGGGGATTATTTGCGTTACTTGCAAATGCAGATATTGCTATGCAAGCCTTAACCAGCTTACCTTTCGCAAAGCAAACCAGCCTCACTGTTTGGGAATTCAAAGTATTATTGTTGATGAGTATCTTTGTGCATGCCTTCTTTAAATTTGGATGGGCATTTAGACTTAACAATTATTGCTCAATATTAATTGGCGCGGCCCCGCCTCCAGAAACTTTATCACCTGAAAGAGAGCGCTATGCACATAAAACTGCACAGCTCAGTATTAATGCTGGGAAACATTTTAATCGGGGATTAAGAACCTATTTCTTCGGTCTAGCCGCAATAGGTTGGTTCTACCACCCGCTGGCTTTGGTTATCGTTTCTACAATTGTTGTGTGCGTATTATATCGCCGCGAATTCAGTTCCGCGGCCTTATTCAGCCTAGTGCAAGCTGAAGAAAACTAAATCTCAATAACTTTACAAATAAGACTGTGTGGATAATGCGAAATACTGATCCCAGCCTGCAGTGATATCCCAATCACCACGTATCATAATCGGGGCTGTTTCAACCCAATCCATACCTGCTTTTCTCATTCTCTCAATCAGGCTTTTATGCATAACAGGGATATCCACTTGATATTGCGGCTCAGCGCGATCGGCAATGGATTGCACCAAAGCCAGAGCCATATCTTCATTTGGCGCAGTTAAACCACCAATAACAGTGATGCCTTCTTGCTCCGAACCTAACGCATAACCTTGCAACTCATTTTCAGCATCATATAGAAAAGCGCGATATTTGGATTGCCCCATACGACGCTTTACCATCTTGATGCGGGGCGCCCCAAAACGATCCGCATCAAGGCGTAATAAAGTGCCTAAATCCTTTACAGGTAAAGATTCACGAATGGAGCAACCTTCTTCGAGAAGCTCTTCTATTTTTCCGGCATTAAAAGTTTTGGCAAATCCGCGGGTGATCTCATCAACCTTCTTGAAGCCAAACTGTTCGTATAACCCCTGCCCAACATCAGTTGAAATCAGGCAAAGAGATACGTTCTCCTCTGGTAACAAACCAACGATGCGCTCAATTAATTCTTTGCCCAGTCCCTGACGTTTATAGTCAGGATGGGTGATCACACAGCCAATGGAACCTTTATCCGCACTGAAAGGCGTAATCGCACCACAGGTGACAATTTCTTCTTTATCATTCACATGTCCAATTAGACGTGCGGATGTTAACAATGTCAGCCAGTCTTCGCGGTTTAAGGACCAACCAGTTGTGGCATTTAAGGCAAGTAACGCCCCAAGGTTTGCATGGCTTAACGGAATTAAGCGAGGGCGTTTTTCTGACATCGTTGTTTACTCACCGCATTGCGCGCGATGACGCATATAATGATCCAGAATGACACAAGCCATCATGGCTTCCCCTACAGGCACAGCACGGATACCAACACATGGATCATGACGACCTTTGGTGAGGATATCTGCATCCTGTCCATCTTTGGTCACGGTTTTACGAGGCGTCAGAATAGAACTTGTCGGTTTAACTGCGAAACGAGCAATAATGTCCTGACCAGTTGTTATGCCGCCAAGAATACCGCCAGCTTTATTGCTGGTGAATTCAGGTTTACCATCAGCGCCCATACGCATTTCGTCTGCATTTTCTTCGCCTGTCAAAGCTGCAGATTCAAAACCTGCACCAACCTCAACACCTTTCACGGCGTTAATGGACATAAAGGCACGCGCGATATCTGTATCTATTTTATCATATACAGGCGCACCAAGACCGACAGGTACTCCAGAAGCCTGTACTTCAATAACCGCCCCACAGCTGGAACCACTTTTACGGATGTCATTCAGATATGCTTCCCAGTCCTGTGCAGCTTTCACATCTGGGCAGAAGAACGGGTTTTGACCGACCTGATCCCAATCCCAATTATCACGATTAATTTTATGGGGGCCCATCTGAACCAAGGCAGCACGGATTTGAACGCCACCTTCGATAATATGATTCAGAACCTTACGAGCAATACCGCCTGCTGCTACACGCATGGCTGTCTCACGTGCAGAAGAGCGGCCGCCACCACGATAATCACGAATACCGTATTTTTCCCAATAAGTGTAATCTGCATGCCCCGGACGGAATTTATCCATAATATCGGAATAATCTTTGGAACGCTGATCTGTATTTTCTATCAACAACCCAATAGAAGTTCCCGTAGTTTGGCCTTCAAACACACCAGACAGAATTTTAACTTCATCAGGTTCACGACGTTGGGTGGTATGTTTGTTTTGTCCCGGCTTGCGTTGGTCCAGATAAACCTGCAAATCATCTTCGGTTAATGGTACACATGGTGGTACACCATCAACAACACAACCGATTGCCGGACCATGACTTTCACCAAATGTGGTGAAGCGGAATAAATGACCAAAACCGTTACCGGACATATTCAAACCCTTTATCTAAATCTCAAGGTCTTTAATTACAAAGACCGGCATAATGCCGGCCTTTGGTTTTAAATCATATGAGCAGCTTTGCAATCGCAAAAGCGTCAAAAGAACTACTTGGAACGTTCTTTAATCTGTTCAAGTAATTCCGCAGATTCTTCAGCGGCATCAATCGCAACCATACCAACTGTGTGATATCCACAATCAACATGATGAACTTCGCCGGAAACACCTGCACCTAAATCAGATAGCAGATAAAGGGCTGAGCCTCCTACTTCATCAATGGTTACGTTGCGCTTCAATGGTGCGTTTAACTCGTTCCAACGAAGGATGAAACGGAAATCACCAATACCACTTGCAGCCAATGTTTTGATTGGGCCCGCAGAAATCGCATTCACACGGACACCCTGACTACCCATATCAACCGCCAAGTAACGAACGGATGCTTCCAATGCAGCTTTTGCAACACCCATTACATTATAATGAGGCATTACACGTTCAGCACCATAATATGTGAGTGTTACGATAGAACCGCCCTCATTCATCAATGGCGCAGCGCGACGCGCCAAGGCAGTTAAAGAATAACATGAAATATCCATAGACATTAAGAAATTGTCACGGGATGTATCTAGATAACTTGCCTTTCAATTCGCTTTTATCAGCGAATGCAACCGCATGAACCAAGAAATCAATCTTACCCCATTGCTTTTCAAGTTCAGCAAATACGTTATCCATGCTTTCTTCGTCAGTTACATCACATGGTAAAATGATAGTAGAGCCTAATGATTCAGCCAATGGGCGTACGCGTTTCTCAAGCGCTTCACCTTGATATGTGAAGGCGATTTCCGCGCCATGCTCTGCCAATGCCTTAGAAATACCCCAAGCAATAGATTTGTCATTTGCAAGGCCAAGGATAAGACCACGCTTACCTGCCATGAGTTGTGACGGGTTAGTCATACTAAAAAACCTCTTGTTTTCCCGCTAAAAATCCAGTCCGCATCATACGCTGTTTCGCCGTTTCGTCAAAGGTCTGCCGATCAAATTCGTGAATTTTTTTGTAACATTTAGACTCTTCACTTTCGAACCGACCATAAAGGACAGATTAAACCGCTAAAAGCTTTGAATTTTCAGGCAAATTATTTAACAATAGAAATTAGATTTTTTATAATTTACCAACCAAAGGGCATGCACATGGTCGCTATGTTAGGACAAAAATTGCAAGAATTCGCGAAACTGATGCGTTATGTTCTTCAACGTTTCATGCATGATAAAATGCAACCTCGCGCAGCGTCACTAACTTTCACCTCCCTTTTAGCCATGGTGCCACTGTTAGCAATTAGTTTCGCTATTTTTGCTGCCTTCCCTGCATTTGAAAATTTGAAAGCTGAAGCCCAAAACTTTATCTTCGAAAATTTTGTACCCGGCGTAGGTAATTCCGTCCAAGAGCATTTGGAAAGTTTCACGTCAAAGGCGCAAGGTGGATTAAGTGCGGTTGGCATCATTTTCCTAGGCGTGACATCTATCATGTTGCTGGTAACTATTTCCGGCACATTTAATGAAATATGGCGCGCAAGACAGCCCAGTTCAATCATTTCTCGCATTCTGGTTTATTGGGCTATCTTAACCCTTGGGCCACTTTTCTTCGGGGCAAATATATCCATCAGTACCACTTTATTTGCTTATGCCCGTACCTCTGGCCTTGATGATCTGACAGGATCCTATTTTCAGCTGGCATCATTCATGCCTTTCTTCCTGTTAACCATTGGTTTTATGCTAATGTTTCTGCTTATCCCCAACTATCCTGTTCGCAAACGTGATGCGTTAAAAGGTGGTATATTGGCAGGTGCAATTCTAGAGTTATTAAAGAAGGGCTTCACATTTTATATCACCAGTTTTCCGACTTATGAAACGATCTATGGTGCTATGGCGACCATACCGATTTTCTTGTTATGGATTTATCTTAGCTGGAATGTGATCTTATTTAGTGCACAATTCACGGCCGCCTTACCTGAATGGCGTGCAGGTAGCCGTAAAATCACCAAGGGTAGCATTAATTTATCTGAGAAGTTAACTGCGTCTCTTTCTTTGTTGCATGCCTTAAAAGAAGCAACCGCGAAAGGCAAAGGCCTAACAGAACGGCGTATGCCTGTCATTACAGGTTTGGGTCCGGAACAACTACATTTTGCCTTAACCAAGTTAGAAGAGCTCAATTTCGTCACCAAGTCCGATACAGGCCGTTGGCATTTATGTCGTGATTTGAAAGACTATCGCTTGGCTGATCTTATTCATAATTTAGATCTGACTTTGGAAAAGGAGTTCTCTACCACACATCTAAGTCAAGCATGGGCACATCGCTTACAAAATATGTTAAATCAGTCCGAACAAGAGATAGGACACATTTTTGCCGATAATCTGGAAAGAATTCTAGAAGACATGCATGAAGGAGAAAATTTTCCCATTAAAGCCAAACAGCCCATGAAAGAAATTGAAGATAAAGATGCAGCATCCGGTTTGGTTTCAAAAGCACTGGCATTGATTGGCGCCGGCGCGATCGGCAATAATTAAGAGATTTTTTTGGAGGGGATGATGTCGATTGAATTTTTATTACCTGCACTAGTGTCTTTGGCTTTCTTGGGGCAAAGATAGCCCTTGCGGGATAAACCATTTAACAAAGAAAAAAGCTGGCTTATTTCAAGCCAGCTTTTTTTCGGACATCGTAGTCAAAATCTTTGGACCATTTTTCAACAAACTCAATCAGTTCTTTGTCTGGTTTTTCTGGAAGCATGACTTTTAGCTTCACATATTGATCACCTGCATTGCCAGATTTTGGCGTAATTCCCTTACCACGCAAGCGTAAGGTCGCCCCGGTATTAGAGCCGGCAGGTACATTCACAGAAACAGAACCAGTAATAGTCGGCACGGTCACCTTGGCACCCAAGACAGCTTCGGCCAAACTAATAGGCAAATCTAAGAAAATGTCATTTCCATCACGTTCGAAAAACTTGTGCTTACCTACATGGATTTCAACATAGGCATCACCGTGCTCTGCCCCGCCCATACCGGGCATGCCTTGTCCTTTAAGACGTAAAGACTGCCCATCTTCAGACCCCGCAGGAATATTAACATTTACACTGCGTCCATCATGAAGACGAATTTGGCGTCGTCCACCTGTCGCAGCCTCTTCAAATGAAACAGATATTGTATGACTAACATCTTGGCCTTTCATACGAACTGTATTGGATCGACCGCGAGATCGACCGCGTCCAAACATATCAGCAAAGATATCTTCAGCGCCAGCGCCAAAGCCGCCAAAACCGCCACCGCCGAAACCACCGCCACCAAAGCCGCCTCCGCCAAAGCCAGCACGCGCAGAACCATCCGCGTTGATCTCACCGCGATCAAATTGCGCTTTCTTCTGCTTGTCAGATAACAGATTATAGGCCGCAGACACTTCTTTGAATCGTTGCTCCACTATAGAATCATTCGGATTCAAATCAGGATGCAGCTCTTTCGCTAATTTGCGATAAGCTGTTTTGATTTCGCTTTCTGACGCGCCACGTTGAACGCCTAGAATATCATATGGATTCTTCATGCTACTCGTATATGCCAATTTAAGTTCGCTCCCAACAGATCATACATATAGGGGCAGGTTTAAACAATGACTTGCCATACAGCAATTAACTGTACCTACATATATTATAAGAGATAAGTAGGAATAAATGCAATTTCCAGACCGTTTACACCGTATGATCCGAAATTTCCATAGTCTTTTCCCATATTTCCCCCTTTATCCCTACCTCAGTTCCAGATAACCTACATTCCAGATAAATCAAAAAGCAAAATCAAATAATAAGAGGAACGGATTATCATGGAATTATCCACCGAAAACCCATTCGAACAATTCGCAACATGGCTAAGCGAAGCGGAAGAAAGTGAACTGAACGACCCAAATGGTATGGCACTGGCAACCGCAACAAAAGACGGGCAGCCAGCAGTACGCATGGTGTTGCTTAAAGGCTATGATGAACAAGGTTTTGTTTTTTACACGAATTTAGAAAGTAACAAGGGACGTGACCTGATAGAAAATCCAAAAGCTGCGCTTCTGTTCCATTGGAAAAGTAAACGTCGACAGATTCGCGTAGAGGGATTAGTCGAGTCAGTTACGAATGAAGAAGCTGATGAATATTACGCATCTCGGTCACGGGGAAGTCAGATTGGTGCTTGGGCTTCCCAACAATCCCGTCCACTTGAAAGCCGTTATGCGCTTGAAAAAAGTGTGGCAAAATACACCGCAAAATTTGGCATTAGCAAAGTACCGCGCCCAGATCATTGGTCAGGCTTCCGTATCCGCCCACATCGTATCGAATTTTGGCAAGATGGTGCCTTCCGTTTACATGATCGCTTTATTTTCACACGCGGAAATGAAGCTGATGATTGGGAAATCGATCGTCTATATCCCTAAGGATTTCATAAATGCAGCCATTAAATCAAGATAGGCGCAATCACCTCACACGACTCTCTACTTCGGTCTCTGTGATGAGTGCGTCTTTCTTGGTTATCATCAAATTGGTTGCATGGATCATGACTGGCTCCGTTGCAGTTCTCGCCAGCCTGATCGATACGATTATGGATCTTTTTTCATCCATGATCAGCTTTATTGCGATAAGATATTCACAAATTCCAGCAGATAATGACCACCGTTTTGGCCATGGAAAAGCGGAACCTTTAGCAGCCCTCGCCCAATCAGGGTTTACCTTCGCTTCAGGCATATATTTACTTTTTGAAGTTGGGAAAAGACTTCAAAACCCTATCTTATTGGAAAAGACGTATATTGGGATATATGTCATGATTATTTCCATCTTGGCGACTTTGTGTCTAGTTGCTTTTCAATCATGGGTATCTAAGAAAACTCAATCCGTTTTAATCAAAGCTGATACCCTGCACTATAAGGGAGATTTACTGGCTAACTTTGGTGTCATTATCGCGTTGGTCGTTTCCGAGGTTTATAAGGCCTATTGGTTAGACCCCTTAATTGCTCTTTTAATCGCATTATATATTCTAAAAGCAGCCTATCTTATTTTCAAAGAAGCATTTGATATGTTGATGGATAAGGAGCTTTCGGATGAAGAACGCACAACAATTAAGAAAATTGTCCTCAATCATATAGAAGTATACGGATTTCATAATCTTCGCACTCGACAATCAGGGGCAAATAGTTTTCTTTAAATACATCTGGAATTGGATGGCTCGAATAGTCTAGAAAAAGCCCATAATATTACTCTTGAGGTTACTGAAGCTATTAGAACAGCTCTTCCAAGTTCAGAAGTAATTGTACATCAGGATCCAGTCCCTAAAGAAAAATTGGACATGCTTATAAAACTTAAGCAAAAAACACTGTCTGCATTGACAGATAAAAGGATTTAATATGACAAGTGACCAAGATAAGCGTCCTGCTGTGGTTTTAACTGGTGCCAGCCGTGGCATCGGGCATGCAACCGTAAAACGTTTTTCGGACGAAGGATGGTATATCATTACATGCTCTCGTGACGATATTCCTGAACATTGTAAAGCCGATCCAAACTGGGCATTGCATATCCCAACCGATTTATCAGATCAAAAATCCGTCGCAGCTTTCATTGAGGAAGCAAATGAATTTCTGAAAGGACGCCAACTAAACGCATTGGTCAATAACGCTGCTGTTTCACCGAAAACACCATATAAAGAACGCCTTGGGTGTTTGAATGGCGACACGGATCGTTGGCGCGAGGTTTTTGAACTAAACTTCTTTACCCCACTGACCCTGTGTCGTGGTTTTGCAGCGGCTCTTGGCCGGGGTGCAAAAGGCGTCGGGGCGGGTGTTGTAAATATCACGTCTATCGCAGGCCATTCTATTCATCCATTTGCAGGCTCCGCCTATTCCACATCAAAAGCTGCGCTTTCTGCCCTGACCCGAGAATTAGCGGTTGAATTTGCAGAATTAGGCGTACGCGTAAATGCGGTGGCACCGGGTGAAATCGCCACAGAAATGATTGGACCTGAATATGAACCTCTTATTGCCCGTATTCCAATGCAACGTATGGGCACAGCGCAAGAAGTTGCAGGCACAGTTTATCAATTATGCAACAATGATTTTGGCTATGTAACTGGCACAGAAGTCTTCGTCACAGGCGGACAGCACGTTTATTAGTCGTGCTGTCTTTCAGATTAGTCCACTGACTTTCGTTCCATACGCGCTTTTACAGCTGAGCCGCGTTCATACCAGCCCTTTGATCTATTAACGATTTTTACCAAAGTTAACATCACAGGAACTTCAACCAACACACCAACCACAGTAGCAAGCGCAGCGCCACTATCGAACCCGAAAATACTGATCGCAGCCGCGACAGCCAGTTCGAAGAAGTTACTTACGCCAATCAATGAAGATGGGGCAGCGATACAATGGGCTTCTCCACTCCACCGGTTCAAGAAATAGGCAACGCCAAAGTTAAAATAAACCTGAATTAAAATCGGGATTGCCAACATTACGATGATCATCGGCTGATTTAAAATTTGATCCCCCTGAAAGGCGAATAATAACACCAATGTCGCCAGTAAGGCCGCCATAGAAATTGGTCCAAAAACGCCAAGTAAACGATCTAGACTTGCTTGACCACCAGATGCCATGGCCATCCGACGAATGATCTGGGAAATAATAACAGGAATAACGATATAAAGCCCGACAGAGAGCATTAAGGTATCCCATGGAATTGTGATGGCAGAGATACCAAGTAACAATCCAACGATAGGTGCGAAAGCCACGATCATGATGACATCATTCAACGCTACCTGACTTAGCGTGAAATGAGGCTCCCCATTGGTAAGATTACTCCAGACAAAAACCATTGCTGTACAAGGGGCTGCGGCAAGTAAGATAAGACCTGCAATATAGCTTTCATGTTGATCCGCGGGCAAGTAGCTTTCAAAGACATAACCTATGAAGACCAAGCCAAGTAATGCCATTGAGAATGGCTTAATTCCCCAGTTGATGAGCAAGGTAACCCCAATGCCGCGCCAATGCTCCATCACTTGCGCCAAAGCTGTGAAATCGATCTTCACCAACATTGGAATAATCATCAACCATATTAAAACAGCGACAGGTAGATTTACACTCGCCACCTCCATATTTCCAATTGATTGAAAAAGTGCAGGAAAGAAATGCCCAAGAGCAATACCCGCCACAATACAAAGTGCCACCCAAATTGTCAGGAAACGTTCAAAAATATTCATGGAAATGCCTTTGCCCAAATCTAATTGATCTAAGGCGGATAGCATGACTTGATAGAAGTCACAAACAGGATTTTGTAAAATATTTCTTAAATTCGAAAATTTTCGAAATTAAGCTGCTTGCTTCTCTAATGCCTCAAGCCAATCAATGCGGGATTGTTGCTGTTGTATTTCCATTTGCAGACTGGCATCCAAACTACCACGACCATGGGTGTCATGAATATCTTTAAGCCGGGCCAGCTCCCCTTGGTGAAATTCTTTTAAGAGATCAAGTTGATCCAAAAGATCATCACCATCCAGACAATCAAGGAAACGGAGTTTCAGGAAATAAACCAGTCGACCAGTTTCATCCATAGGCACCCGTAATCCTGACGACATCAGATTAAAGAAGACATCAATACCTTCTTCAGTCACAACCAAAATCGTCGCATCATCAACATGATCACTTCCATCTTTTGGGCGAATAAGACCTTCTAAGCGCAAAATTTCCAAAGAAGACCCAAGTAAATCCAGATTTGGCCCAACAACACGGGCAACCACATGACGAATATCACGGGCTAGGTCTGAATAGGTCATCTCTCCCATTACCAAGGCACCTAGAGCCGCCAGCTTAATTGCTTCTGCCGGAATAAGGACTTTATCCTGATACATAAAAGAGAACTCCCTGAAGATGTTTTTTGAACTTATATGTTATATAAGATGCTTTGGAAAATATTTCCAGTCAATTAAGAACTATTCTTAACAAAAAAGGCAGCTAGTTAAGCTGCCTTTTTGCGTCGAAACCGAATTGGTTCCATTTTCTTAGGATTGAATACCACGTAGACGCTCGCCACGACGACGTAGCAATTCCATAACAATCATTAAGATAATCGCCAAAACAACCAACAAACCAGCGGCCGCCGCAATTGTCGGGCTTAATTGTTCACGGATACCACTAAACATCTGACGCGGCAGTGTACGTTCTTCCGGACCAGCCAAGAAGAGCACCAAGATCACCTCATCAAAAGATGTGATAAAAGCGAATAAACCACCAGAGAAAATGCCCGGTATAATTAATGGAAAGGTCACTTTAAAGAATGAACGGACCGGGCTTGCTCCCAAACTTAGAGAAGCACGAACCAAATTCTGATTAAAGGAAACCATTGTTGCAGTTACGGTAATCACAACGAATGGGATACCCAATGTGGCATGGGCCATAATAAGTCCCATCAAACTACCAGTTAAACCAAGCTCAGTTCCAAAAAGTGTCGTCGTTAACCAGTTGATACCTGTTGCTTCCATGAAACCACGAAGGCCAGGGTCTGCAGCACTATAAAAGAAGAACAAACCAACAGCTGTAATAACCAATGGTACGATCATCGGAGAAATAAGTACGGCTTGCACAAAGCCCTTACCAAAGAAACGACCTTTACTAAGACCCATCGCGGCAATTGTGCCTAGCGTGGTTGCAAGCAACGTACTAAAGATCGCAACAATGATAGAGTTTTTCACTGTACTTAACCATACGCCAGACGTTGTTTGCGGACATGGATTGTCACTGATTTCACCTGCATCGAAACGCATTTGATAGTCAGCAACGATATCTTGCGTACTACACATATCAAAGAAATCATAATACCAACGCCAGGAAAAACCTTCCATCGGGTAAGTAAAATACGGTTGTGAATTAAAAGAAAGAGGAACCACAGCGATAATAGGCGCGATCAGAAAGAATAAGATCAAGCCACAGCCAATTCGGAAGGTCCAGAACCAAGCTTTTTCTAGTGGTGATGCATAAGGAGGTAAAGCTGACATTATTATTTCTCCTTAACCCATTTTCATCCGGTCGATACCGACCAAACGGTTGTAAATTGCAAACAATACTAAGGTAATCGCCAATAGAACCACACCAATCGCAGAGGCCATATTCCAGTTTAATTGTTGGTTCATCTGAATATCAATCAGTTGTGAAGCCATAATATCTTTCGGTCCACCGACCAAAGCAGGCGTAATATAATAACCGATAGAAATAATGAACACCAATAAACCACCAGCACCAATTCCCGGCACAGTTAATGGTGTATAGACACGCCAGAATGCGATCGCTGGATTTGCCCCCATAGATTTAGCCGCACGCATCAATGATGGATTGATCCCTTTCATCACGGAATATAATGGTAAGATCATAAACGGTAGCAAGATATGTGTCATCGCGACAACCACACCGACACGATTTCGAATAAGCTCCAAAGGCTCATTAATTACACCAATACCTATCAGGGCTGAGTTGATTACACCCTGGTCTTGCAACAACACAATCCAGGCTGTGGTGCGTACCAAAAGGGAAATCCAGAATGGCAACAACACAAAAATCATCAACATATTGCCCGTTTTTGCGGGCAAAGTGGACAATAAATAGGCAATAGGGAAACCAAGTAACAAACAAGTTAAAGTGACTTGTGCAGAGATAAATAAAGTACGCCCGAAAATATCCAGATATACCGCATTTTTATCATCAACCATTGTTACTGACCCCTCCTCAGAATAGGTCATGTCAACAGCTCTTAAAATGTAACTGAAAGTATAATCCCCAGACTCTCGTTGAAGAACACGCCAGAATTCCGGATCGGCCCATTTCTTATTCGCTTTAATAAGAGACTCTTTATACGGTGCCTCTAATTTATCAGCCTTACGGGCTGATTTAATCAACAACCGGCGAAACCCCGGCTTTTCAAAATTCAGTCGCTTACCGACTTTGGCAATATTTCTATTCTTTTTACCTTCTACCAAGTCAGCAGCCATCGCTTTCCACACAGGTTCCGGTGGAAGATCAGTCCCATCCCAGTCCTGAATTGCCTCAACCGTGTTGGTTAGAATTTCTGGCACAATTGAATTGTCCACAGAAACTGAAGCCAATTTTGCGATTGGAAAAACGAAAAAGACCAAGATGAATAAAAATAAAGGAGCAACCAAGCCAAATGCACGAAGCTTATTCAAGCGTTCCGCACGCCTTAAGCTTTGGCGCAATGGGGTGCCGTCAGCAGTCGTCAACGGCTGTGATGAATCAGTAGCAATTGCCATAGCTTTGAACCAGTCTAATCAATATTATTTTAAGTAAGTCATTTAATGATAAGAGAGGCGAACACAGCTTGCTATGCCCGCCTCCATATCAATTAATTATTGACTAACCCAAGCAAGGAAACGCTCGTTTAGATCGTCAAAGTTATCGGCCCAATAATCAAGGTTATGTGGAACCCAGTTCCCCAAGTTTACTGGTGCAGAAGGCAATTTTTCAGCTAATTTATCATCAACAATCATTGTACCAGCTTCGTTAGTTACTGGACCATAACCGATATATGTATGTTGTGTACCCATTTGCTTAGCAGCAGACGCGAACTTCAAGAAGTCATACGCCTTGTCCAAGTTTGGTGTACCTTTTGGAATCACCCACATATCAAAGTCTAGGTTTTGACCGTCCCAAATAATTTTGAATGGCTGGTTTTCACCGTCAATCGCAGATTGAATACGACCATTCCAAGCCGCAGACATTGTTACTTCGCCGTCAGCCAATAGTTGAGGTGGTTGAGAACCAGATTCCCACCAAACAATGCTGTCTTTGATTGTGTCTAGCTTAGCAAATGCGCGATCGATACCTTCTTCTGTATCCATTACATCATATACGTCAGCTGCAGGCACACCATCCGCGATCAAAGCAAATTCCAACATCACTTTCGGGCTCTTACGAACACCACGCTTACCTGGGAACTTATCTAGATCGAAGAAGTCCGCCATTGTAGATGGTTGGTCACCAGAGAATGCTGTTGTGTTATAAGCAACAATTGTTGCCCAAGTAATCGTACCGACACCACATTCCAATTTGGAACCTGGAATAAAGTCATCCGCGTTTGGAATACGAGACCAGTCGATAACTTCTAGAACACCTTCGTCACAACCTTGCAAAGCTGTTGCGGACTCAAGGTCAGCAACGTCAATTGTAACGTTACCAGCTTCCACTTGCGCTTTAATTTTAGCTAGCTCACCGTTGAATTCATCTTCAACGATTTGAGTACCTGTCGCAGCTGTATATGGTTTGTAATATGCTTCGCGTTGAGAAGATGCATAAGCACCACCCCAAGAAAGAACTGTCAAGCTTTCAGCCTGTGCAGTTGCCGCAACACCAAATGTTGCTGCAGCCAATACAGATGTTGTAAGTAGTTTTTTCATGTTTTTCTCCCTGTCTTGAAAAATAATCCTACCATAAGATTAGATCAGACTAAGCTGAACCTGTTTAAATCCACCGCGACAAAACCAGATTTTGATCTTTGCTTTGATGGAAATTCCCAAATCCGTGAGGGTTCAGCTTTCCCACGGATCCAGAAACTTTTTTATTATTATACGTTTGGTGCATCCAAGGCACGGCAGTCATCTGTCTGCCATCCAATGGTCACTTCGGTACCTTCCTGTAAGATAACGTGACCATGAGAGTTAGGAATCTTTACAATAAAATCACTATTTCCAGAAACACTTACACGTGTACGAATATGATCTCCTAAATAAATCAATTCTTCCACCTTCGCGGAACATGTGTTTTCTGAAGCGTTACCCTCAGGATTAATCGTAACACGCTCTGGACGCATGGATAATGTGGTACGTGTTCCAACACCGGATGCATTTACTTTCATCGCAGCAACAGTGCCACCGCCACCTTCAAGCTCCACTTTACAATTCACATCATCTTCGGAAACAATTTTACCATAAAGTTTGTTATTTTCCCCGATAAATCCGGCAACAAAAGCATTATCTGGTTGTTCATATAACACATCAGGTGGTGCCAATTGTTGAATCACACCGTCTTCAAACACGGCAACGCGGTTCGACATCGTCAAAGCTTCGGATTGATCATGGGTCACATAAACCATACTCACGCCAAGATTTTCGTGAATATGTTTAATTTCATATTGCATTTCTTCACGAAGATTCTTGTCCAACGCGCCAAGCGGCTCATCCATCAATACCAATTCAGGTTCAAATACCAATGCACGGGCAACAGCCACACGCTGTTGTTGACCACCAGATAGCTGTGCTGGACGACGATTAGCGAAACCACCCAAACGCACCATATCCAGCGCCTTATTTACGCGGTCTTCAATTTCTGCTTTACCCATTTTACGTACTTCTAATGGGAAAGCTAAGTTCTCGCCAACTGTCATATGCGGGAATAACGCATAATTCTGGAAAACCATTCCGATACCACGCTTATGCGGTGGCGTATTATTAATTGGTGTTCCATTCAATAAGATCTGACCATGTGTTGGCACTTCAAATCCGGCCAACATCATCAACACAGTGGTCTTACCGGAACCCGAAGGACCAAGCATGGTCAAAAATTCACCTCGGTCAACATCTAAGTTCAAATCTTTGACGACTAATGTTTCACCGTCATAGCTTTTTTGAACACCTTCAAAGACAACAATATTGTCGGCGGATCCTGTCATAGGCCCCATCCCTCATTCACGTTAATGGTTGATAATACGGACGAAAGATTTTGCTCGCAATTAGAGTGCGAGTTGTCGGCATAGACTCTGCCCACAATAAGAATCGGTTTAATCACCAGTCTCTTTCTCCCTGCACATACATGTCATTTAGCGCATGTATGATTTTCATTTATTTTCAGGTCTTTTGCCCGAATAATGATTGCAGTGTGCAATCCCTTTAACCAAACTGTCAACGATTAAAACGACGTTTTTTTTCTTGATTTTTCAAAATCTGATATATCACGGGGGTTTAGGGAGATATTTTTTTATAATTTGCAAGAACTATGCAGCTCTTTTCAAACCCATTTGATCCCATATTTGACATAAAGCATCAATAAATTCATCCATAATGTCATCATTATGTAATGGACATGGGGTTAATCTGATACGTTCTGTCCCCTTGGGAACTGTGGGATAATTGATAGGTTGTACATAAATGCCGAATTGCTTCATCAATTCATCAGTCATTTGCTTACATCTTACAGGGTCGCCAACAAAAACAGGAACGATGTGACATTGCGAAGGCATCACGGGAATACCAACAGCAGTCAATTTATCTTTCAATGTTTGAGAACGTTCCTGATGCGCAGCACGAATAGAATCGCCTTCCTTCAATAACTGAATGCTTTTAATGGCACCCGCGGCAATTGCAGGCGGTAAAGCTGTTGTAAAGATAAAACCATCACCAAAGGAACGAATAAAATCTACAATTTCTTTCTTGGCTGCAATGTAGCCACCGACAACACCAACAGCCTTACCCAACGTGCCTTGAATAATATCAATTTCATCCATGACACCATCACGTTCTGCAATACCTGCCCCATGTTTTCCATACATACCTACGGCATGTACTTCATCCAGAAAAGTTAAGGCATTATATTTTTTACAAACATCAATGATCTCACGTAATGGCGCCACATCACCATCCATGGAATAAACGGATTCAAAAATGACAATCTTTGGAGCGTCAGGATTATCTGCTGCTAATTTTTGCTCCAAATCTTCCACATCATTATGGGCCCAAATGCGTTTCTCAGCTCGGGACTGTTTAATACCCTGGATCATGGAGTTATGGTTCAACGCATCCGAATAAAGAATAACATCTTTGATTTCGCGCCCCAAGGTCATCAGAGCGGTTTGGTTTGCAACATAACCAGATGTAAACAGCAAAGCAGCATCTTTATTATGCCAATTTGCCAATTCTTGTTCCAATACCGCGTGATAATGCGTAGTACCAGAAATATTACGTGTACCGCCTGCACCGGCTCCACATTCTTGCAAGGCTTTGGTCATCGCATCAATCACACGTTGATCCTGTCCCATGCCAAGATAGTCATTGGAACACCAAACTTTTACATCCGGTACTGGCTCTTTATTGGTATCTTCATAAAAATTCACCGCAGGAAACTGACCAACTTGACGTTCAAGTTCCGCAAAAATCCGATAACGTCCTTCGTCATGTAATTGGTTGAGTTTATCTTGAAATAGCTTATCAAAAGTCATTTTATCAAATCCCGCAGGAGCAACCTTAATCTTAGGATGCTTCTCATGTAAAAAGCTGGAGCATCTTTTAGAATGCCCCAGCTGATTTTACAATGTCATAATCTATGAAATGACTTCACATTTCTTTTAAAAATGCAAAGTTTGATCTAGTTCAATTTTATCCATTCCATTGACCGGTTTCGCGCAACCAATTGGCAGTGTCATCCAATGCCTTACCGAAACGCTCAACCAACATGTCCAGTTCTTCGCCTGTAATAATCAGTGGTGGAGAGAATGCAACACCATCCCCCCCCATCGCACGAAGAATTGCGCCATGTTCTTGCGCACGCCCGACGAGATGAGGCCCTACAGCCATTTTAGGATCAAAGTTCTCTTTGGTTTCTTTATTTGCAACCAACTCAACAGCCGCAATTAAACCGGTACCGCGCACTTCCCCAACCAATGGATGATCCGCAAACTTACGCAAGCCATCTTGCAAATGATGGGCTACAGAACGCACATGCCCAAGAATATCGCGTTCTTCGTAAATCTTTAATGTTTCAACAGCAACAGCAGCAGAAACTGGATGGCCGGAATATGTGTAACCATGACCGAATGTACCAATTTTACCGGAATTTGTAGAAATGGTGGAGGCAACATCTTCGTTTACGATCACAGCTGAAATCGGCAAATAGGAAGATGATAGCGCTTTCGCAACAGTCATCATATCTGGTTTAAGATCGAAAGTTTCAGAACCAAATATATTACCAGTACGTGCAAAACCGCAAATCACTTCATCAGCAATGAATAAAACATCATATTTTTTAAGAACTGCCTGAACTTTCTCAAAATATGTTTTGGGAGGCAAAATAACGCCACCTGCCCCCATAACAGGTTCAGCAATAAAAGCAGCAACCGTTTCCGGGCCTTCATCCAAAATTTTCTTTTCTAAACTATCTGCCATACGTGTTGCGAAATCTTCTTCGCTCTCACCTTCCTCCCCGAAACGGTAATAATGAGGGCAATCTGTATGCATAATGTTGGCAATTGGCAGATCGAAATCTAGATGGTTATACGGTAAACCCGTCATGCTTGCTGCTGCAACAGTTACGCCATGATAACCTTTGGTACGGGCAATAATTTTCTTTTTGTCTTTACGGCCTTTGGCATTGTTGTAATACCAAACCATTTTCACCACTGTATCTGTTGCTTCGGAACCTGAGTTACAGAAAAATGCTTGTGCCATTGGTACAGGGGCCATTTTTACAAGGCGTTCAGCCAACTCAATGGCCGGGTTTGTCGTCTTATGAGCAAACAAATGATAATAAGGTAATTCCTGCATCTGCTTGGTCGCCGCATCTACAAGGCGTTGTTCATTAAAGCCTAATGATGTTGACCAAAGCCCTGCCATACCTTCGATATATTTATTACCATTTGTATCAGTAATCCAAACACCTTCGCCTTTTTCAGCGATCATCGGGCCAATTTCTTTATGCTTTTCCTGATTAGTGTAAGGATGCATTACATAGGCGATGTCACGGCTTTCCGGAGAGTTACCAACGTTGCTCATTTCACGAATTCCTTAATTCTTGAGAAAATAATTTTGTGATCACAAAATCACATAAACGCGAAGATTACAGTTCAATGAAACTGCAATCAAGAAGATTCCGATTAATAATTAATTCACTTGGAAATTTACCCAGACTCAGTAACATTCGGAAATGTTAATAATGAATGACTTAATGAAAAAAATGTATGATACATGGGTCATAAACATAAAAGACAACACTTGGGATGGCACAAGATGATTATCACCTTTGGTTCAATTAATCTGGATATCACATTTCCGCTGGATCATATGCCAAAACCTGGCGAAACGGTTCTTGGGAAGACCTTCTTAATGAACCCCGGAGGAAAAGGTGCCAATCAGGCTTTAGCCGCAGCATGCGCAGGTGCAGATACAGCGATGGTCGGCATGGTTGGTGATGATGGGTTCGCAGAAGAAGCATTGTGCCTGTTAAAAGAGTATGAGGTTGATCTTTCCCAATTAGGTAAATCGGATCTACCAACAGGTTGTGCGTCTATCTGGGTAGATCAAGGTGCAGAGAATTCTATTGCTGTCGCTTCAGGGGCAAATCTTAGCGCAAAGTCAACTCAAGTTCCTGATTCTTGGCTTACACCAGACAATCGATTATTGATTCAAATGGAAACACCAATCGAAGAGAACTGGAAACTGATCCGACGGGCCCATGAAAAAGGATGCCCGGTCACGCTAAACGTAGCACCTGCAAGATATGTCCCTTTGGACATTCTCAAGATGATCGATCTATTGATCGTAAATGAAGGGGAAGCACGTACTATTGCCGATGGATTGGACATAGATAGTGAAAAAGTCACGCGCCTTCCGCGTTATCTTGCAGAAAAGTTTGGAATGAAATCAGTCCTTACCATGGGTGGTGCGGGTAGTATTTTCTTTAGCCCTGATGGGGGAATTTCCACACCTGCTCTTCCTATAGCGCCAATTGATACAACCGCTGCGGGCGATACTTTTGTTGGATATCTAGGTGCAATGCTAGTTGCCGGCAAAGATATGGAAGAAGCTTTACGTTACGCTTCAGTAGGTGCGGGTCTTTGTTGCATGAAAGCCGGCTCACAAAGTTCAGTGCCAATTATCGAAGATGTGGAAGCAAAACTTTCCTCTTTGCCGGCTAGCAAGGTTATTAAATAACTGACTTAATTCTCCAACAACGCCGCTAGAACTTCAATATGTGGACGATCAAGCGCATAATTAAGTCTGTGCAACCTAAAACTATCGTCTGATAATTTGTCGAAGAAAACACGCGCCTCTAAATCTAAACGCTCCACTTGCCATTCAAGTCGCGCCCAGCCCTGTTCTTTGGCAAGTTGAGCCACTTGAATCATTAAGTGCGATCCTACCTTTTGGCGACGAACAACCTCTTCCACATAAATGTGGCGAACCAATGCACAAGTTTCTCCCATGATCGCATCATATGTAAGTGTGAAAAACACAGCACCGCAAATGACATCTTCGATTTCAACGACTAAAGCTTGAAACTGGCCTCCTGCATCGGCAGCAGCCATCGCCAACCTCTGTTCTAAATCCACAGCAGGCACAGGCCTGATAGAGGGATCGTCATCCGGTTTTTCAACTGTTTCAATATGCTTAGATAAATTCGTCATCAAGCGCACTAATGACGGTGCATCCGCAGATGTGGCAAGGCGGAAACTCACATTTGACATTCTTATACCCTGTATCGCTGTTTCTACAGCGCTTCCCATAAATTACGTTCGACCTAGCTTCTTATAACTATGATCCAAGTGCTGCCTGTTTTCGGTCATCAATGATTTTTTGAATAGCATCAAAAGCTGCTTTCATCTGCTCATCTCCATACAAATCGGGATCATCATCAACATGAATATCAGGTAGCAAACCACCCTTAACAGATTCTCCTAATGGAAGAAAGTAGCGACTTGTGGTTAAAACGATCATGCCACTTTTATCACTCATCGGTATTACAGATTGCGCGACATCTTTCCCATAACTCCGACCACCCATAATAGTAGCACGTCCATTTATTTTCAAAGCACCGGCCACCAATTCTGATGCAGATGCAGAACCGGCATCTTGTAATATAACCAATGGTAGATCACGACTAAGATCAATATCCGAAGCAATCAGCTGCCTTTTTTCATGTTTACCAACCATTTCACCAATCGAACTGCCTTTGGGTAAAAACAAATCTAAAATGCCAATTGCCTCTATTAAATCCCCTCCAGGATTAGCCCTTAAATCCAGAATGATACCCGCAAGAGAGCCTTTTGTTTCCTTAAACGCATCGCTCATCACTTTTTTCATATTTTGGGCCGCCTGATCGTCAAAATCTGAAAGCCGTATAACAGCGATATTGTCTTCTATATATGATGACAGCGCTTTCAGTGCCTTACGTTTCTGTCTAGGAATGATGACTTGATCAATTTCATGACCATCGCGAATAATTTGTAAGCGCATCTGATTACTATAAAAATTCACAACTTCTTTAGTTGCTAAAATTTCATCTAAACCGGACAACTTTTTATTATTTGCTGTCGTAATAATATCCGCTACCCTCAAACCAACAGAATATGCAATCCCTTCGCGTTTCAACCCAATAACTTGCAAACCAAGGGGTACCTTATTCATCACAGCACCAAACTGGGCGGCACCTATCTCCAATTCACTCATTTTTTTATAATTAGTTTTAAGATCGTAGAAATGGCTATAAGGGTCTAAAGATGATAAAAAACCATCAATGGCATAAGCTTCATAAGCGCGATCAGATACCTTCCCATTTTGCGCAACCTCTTCACGAATAGCTTTCCATGCAGCTTTTAGAGCTAAGCTTTGTTTGATATTTTCTATATGATACGTGCGTGCAATCATATATATCAGCTGAAATTTCTCCAAATCATACTGTGTAATGGTGCCATCCTTTAAGAGGGCTTCCTCTTCATCATCATTTAAGGTCGCCAAACGACGAGTAGCATCAATACTTTCGTAATAATGCCTTCCAAGTTTTTTGGGATCAATTTCTAAACCAATTTGTGGTTTAGGAGCGCATGCCACCAACAATAGAACAATGAAAAGTGAAAGAAATTTCCATCGGGAGATTAACGAGAAAACGGACATTAACTAAATCATTGTCCTTCACTACCAAGTGTCCAATTCAAATTGGGGCCACCTGCTAATTCAACAACCAAGCGATAAGCTGCGATTAGTTGCTCATCTCCATCTTCGTCAGGATTATCCGAAACTGTATATTGGGGCTGAATACCACCATTAACCGTCCGACCCGACGGTGTAAAATAAAGAGCTGTCGTAAGCTTCACACCACCTTCATATAATGGGAAAACAGACTGGACGGATCCCTTGCCGAATGTTGCCTGCCCTAAAAGAGCAGCACGCTCATGGTCTTGCAATGCACCAGCAACAATCTCCGACGCAGAAGCCGACCCCTCATCGATTAACACCACCACAGGCTTACCATCTGCGACCTCACCATATCCCGCATCAAAACTATTTTCACCATCTCGTTCCCTAGTACTAACAACTAGTTTTTGAGATAGGAACGCACTACTAACGCTTACAGCTTCTGTTAACAAACCACCGGGATTCTTACGCAAATCAAGAACATAGCCGTAAAGTTTATCTTCACCAACCTGACGTTCAATATCATTGATAGCATCTGTAACCATATTACCGACACCTTCCGAGAAATTAGAAATTCGGATATAACCAACCTCTCCTTCGACTTCATAACGTACAGGATTTAACTCAATAATATCTCGACGAATGGATGCATTAAAACTTTCACTCTTTTCACGTTCTACAGTCACCACAACCGATGTTCCGACACGACCACGAAGCAAGTTTATAGATTCTTGCATGGATAAATCTGCCAATGACTTACCATCCGCATGGGTAATGACATCACCTGGCAATATCCCAACCTGATCAGCAGGACTACCTTCAAAGGGGGAAACAACTAACAATCCTTTTTCATGATTTGAAATTTGTATCCCTAAACCTGCATAAGCACCTCGTGTTTGCTCCATAAAAGAGCGATATGCTTTTGCATTCATATAAGTACTATAATCATCAAGCGAAGCCAGCATCGACTGTGTTGCAACCTCATCAAAGGTATCACGATCCATACTGCCATCATCTGCTGCATGGGCTTGAACCCCATCAATAGCCGCCAACAACAATGCTTGGCCATCCACTTCATACACATATTGATCTTGAATGTTGCGATAAATAATCGGAAATAAATTCAGGTCATATCCTTCAAGAGAGTTGTCAGATAATATGTTGCCATGATCATGCGCAGTTTGAACCAATTGGGCGGTCACACGTTTTGCCTCTTTATTTGGTTCATAGAGTGGCTTTACACAACTTGCGACAAGCACCGCAATAATAGTTAGTGCCAGCCAAGAAATCGCATTGTTATGTTTTTTAAAAAAGCGCGCAGACAAGGGTCATACCTCAAAAGAAATATATGTTAACATTATTAATATAATGCACAGCAAGAATTCTGCCAGTTTTTAAAAGAGATATTTAAAGTTTCATGATTTCTGCTGAAATTTGCTCGACAACTGATTGCCAATCTCCACGAGATTCTTGGCGATAAAGCTTGACTGATTGATACCAGTAACTTTCCGCCCCCTCCAGTTCCCAGCGCCATTCCGGCACATATTTCAGCATAATCCAACTATCACACCCCAAAGCACCTGCAAGATGCGCCGTTGCCGTATCTGATGTCAGCACCACATCCATCAACATCATAACCGCCGCTGTGTCCGTAAATGCATGACCATCTTTATCGAGCTCGTTTCCTAAATCAATTACGTTATCAGGCAATGTCATTCCTTCGAAGCGATCTCGACCATCCTCCATTTGTAAGATGTAAAAAACAGCTTTATCTGTATTGAATAAGGGCAATACATCTCTAAAAGACATAGACCGACCTTGTTCCGCAGGAGAATTAGGGTCCCCTTGCCAAACCAAACCAATTTTTTTTCTAGCGGTAAATTTTTCTAACGTCTTCCCGGCTAAGTATGTTGCCCAATTAATCTTATCGGATGCATCTACGTTAAGATACTGATGAGAATATTGTACCTTAATGCTCTCTTTATTAAGCCCTAAAACTAAAGGTAAGCTCATCATCGGTATAGCTATTTCCGCGGAAGACGCATGACTCAAATCATCATATATTTGGCAATCCGAAATTTGTGACGACAATAATTTCTGCAATTTAGGGCGCAAACGTAACGCAACCGATTTTGCCAATGACTTAACCTCAGGGATAAATCGGCTAAATTGTATGCAATCCCCAAACCCTTGCTCATCAAAGATAAGTATATCTTTGCCTCTAATATGGTCACCAAATTGCCACAGAGGACAAGGGAGCTTTACCTTATCTTCTAATCGTTGTTGCCAACGACTTTCATAGTCCAAAAAACCATTTTCTAAATCTCCTTGCATCAAACGATTTTGTGAAAGTGCAAATCGCGCAACAAGATTGTCAGGTGAATTTTGCAGCTCCTCCATCAGTAAAGCATCAGATCTAAAAAGCATTTTGGAATTTCGATATGCGAAGGCGAGAGGCAACCGAGTTTCTTTGATAAGTTGTGAATCCGTTAATGTCATTTCATATGCGGAAATTGCTGCTTCCAAATCACCTATTTCATGAAAAGCATGACCAAGCCATTTATATAGCGTTAAATGACCAGGATAAGCCGCAATAGCTTCTTCCAAATGCGGAATCGCTAATTCGAATAATCCAAGCTGCACCTCCAATGCGCCCTGCTGCAAAAGAACCAGAGGGTGATCTGATTGCAAGTCTGATAGAGTGTTGACAGCCTCCAACGCCTCCTCAATCTCTCTTGCTAACAAATGCATTTTTATTTCCAAAGACAGAATTTCTACAGTCTGCCCCCAACGCTGAACTGCAAGCGTAAGAAGGGTCTTTGCTTGTTCCAATTGCCCATCATCTAAAGATTGATTTACAGTTTCTAATACTTTTCCCGGCGTCAGGCTCATTTTGAATTTTATCCAGACTGAATTCTGCTTTGCGTTATCTACAAATCAGACTAGGCTGTTTTGCGTCCAGCCCGCAAGATGCGGGCCTTTCATTTTGCAGAAAAAAGCTTGGTAGGGAAAATAAAATGACCTTAACGGCACCTGTCTCTTGGGGTGAACTTATCGATAAAATAACTATTCTTGAAATCAAGTTGGAAAACATGACTGATCCTGAAAAACTTGCGAATGTAAAACACGAACTTGATGTTTTAAGCAAAACTCGGGATAATTACGCCTTACCTGCAGGCTTAAAGGATCTAACGGCCCAGTTAAAAGATATAAATCAACAATTATGGAATATTGAAGATGATATTCGTGATCAGGAGCGCCAAAAGGATTTTGGTGAGAAATTTATAGACTTGGCGCGATCCGTCTATTTCACGAATGATAAACGAGCTGCACTCAAAAAAGAAGTAAATATCTTAATGGGCTCTGATGTTGTTGAAGAGAAGTCATATCAAGATTACGAGTAATTCTAGAATAAATTAAACGGCTTTACGAATTAAAGTCATCCCATCACCAATAGGAATAGTAGAAATTTCAACATCTTTTTGTTGGGCGGCAAAGTCATTAAACTTACGTACGGATACAGTTAAATTTTCACTATTTTCTGGATCAGCGACTTTGCCATACCACAGAACATTATCCATAATCAAAAGTCCACCGGGACGTAAAAGCTTCATTGCCTGCACGTAGTAAGAAATATAGCTGCCTTTATCCGCATCCACAAAAATCATATCGACTGTCTCACCGAGCCCCTCTATTTCCCACTGAAGAAAAGCATCCTTGGCCAATTCGTATCGCATATCGATTTTGTCCAGCAACCCCGCCTCAGCCCAATATCGATGTTGGATATCCATATGACGAATATCATGATCACATGCATATAGTTTACCATCTTCCGGTAAGGCGGCGGCAAGTACAGCCGCACTATACCCTGTAAAAACACCAATCTCGATCGCTGTTTTTGCACCCAGCAATTTCACAAGCATCCGCATCAATGCGCCTTGTTCTGGCGTTATCTGCATCCGACCGGCTGGATGTTTCGCTGTTTCCTCACGAAGTCTCACAAGATAATCCGGTTCACGAACTGACTTTTCGCGAATATATTCCAATACCGGATTAGCCGGATCAAACATATCATATGTTTTATCAGCAGACATTTTGTAAAACCTGTTTCGTATTTAAACTTTAGCGCGTTTCGATGCGCCTGTTATCATACGCCACGGTCTGCCGTCAATTGCAGCCAACCCCAAAGCAATCATCGCCATTCCTAAAAAATGTTTTAACGCTAATACCTCGCCCAAGAATGCAGTACCTAAAATAACCGCACTTACAGGCACTAACAAAGTCACCAACATCACATTTGTCGCACCTGCTGCAGCTAAAATTTTGAAAAACAGAAGATACGCCAATGAGGTTGCTGCCACGGCCAAAAAAACAATCGCTAAACGGGTTTCCATACCTGGCATGGCAAGCGACAGAGGTTGATCTAAATAAAAAGTGATAGGCAAAAGAATGAGGCTAGACGCGGTTAACTGTCCTGTCGCCGTAACTATCGGAGCCGTCCCCATTCTCTTAAAACGACGTCCCCATACACCCGAAAAAGCATAGCTTAAAGTCGCGCCGACAATCGCTAATTGCGCCCATACAGCTGTGCCTAAATCTCCCAATGCATCCATACCAATCATCATGGCTACACCTGTGAAGCCAATAAAGACACCCAACATTTTATTAGGACTCATTTTTTCATCTGCTGTCAGGAAATGAGCAACTACCACTGTGAAAATAGGTGTCGCAGCATTTAGAATTGAGGCAAGACCTGAAGCAATATGTGCCTGCCCCCAGACAATTAAAGAGAAAGGAATAGCATTATTAAGTAATCCCATACCAAAAAAGGCAATCCAATGTCTTAAATCCATTGGCATGGAATTCCCCATCAATTTTAGAATGACAAATAAAGTCATAGCCGCAATCGCCACACGTAAATTCACAATTGTGAAGGTTGGCAGTTCCTGTACTGCGATACCAACAGTAAAGAAAGACCCGCCCCAAAGGATGGAGAGCAAGATCAGCATCCCCCATTCCTTAGACCCCATATGTGTATTTACGGCTGCTGACGAATTCATTTTAATCTCTTTCATTGACGGAAATATGTAATGTTACGTCTTAACAGAAGAGCTGCACTATCCTCATTCCGTTTCTTGGTAGCAAAAGCAAAAATATTTGCCAAACATACTATTTGTTAAATGAAACCTAAAAAGCAGAGATATTAAAATCCCCATTCCCCATCAGGTCGGAAGCAAACATTAGCGTTTTTCTTTTCACGCGCCCCCTCTTTACTAACGACTTCAACCTCTAAGGTGCGACATGTTGTGTTGCCTGATATTTTTTGCGTCACAGTTTTACCTTCGGCCGCCCCTATATCCGCGTTGTTTTCATCCGTTGTCACAACCAAACTTTTATTCACATAACCAATAATGACCCCGTAACGCTCAACTAAAATCCATTCTTCATCTTGAACAGCGCCTACGGCACGAAATACATCCCCTTCTCGCAGCCAAGCCGTCACCCGACCAGTTGTTTTTGGTGATGTGCGTACATTTGTGTTTTGGGTAACAGTATACAACGCCCCTAGAAATTGAATATCCTTAGGAAATTGAACATTTTCGGCAAAGATTAGATCATACGTTTTCTGTTCGACCCGCGTATTAAGCGGCGTCATCGTAACTGTTGCACCAGTTTGTTCACTGGTCCATTCTTTACCCTCGCCATCAACATTAGTTTCTAAAACAGTTTTTCCTTCTTTTCGGATTTCTTTCTTATCATCTTCTGAAAAGGCATCTGCATAAACTTCATTAAACCATTCCTTAGAATCTTGATAAGCTTGCTGAGCGTCCGTTTTAACCTGCTCCCATGCCTCATTGATATTCTGTTTTGTCTGACATCCTGATAATATCGCCAAGAATACAACAACTCCCAATCGTAATGGCTTAAACATATTAAAACCCTGTTCTTAACTATAACCAAAAGAGGTATCTAAATAAGCAGATTCGAAGATATAAGTCATCCAATCAATAACGGAATATTTTTCTTCCAATAGTCCACGAACTGGTTATAGGATAATGGGAAATGAAAGTTAGAAGATCATGAAAGATCAATTTAGTCTCCTCGGGAAAACTGCTGTTATTACGGGTGGAAGCCGCGGCATAGGCAAAGCAATAGCAGAAGAATTCATACAGCGCGGCGCGAATATTGCCATTGCAGGTCGCGATCAATCATCCTTGTCTAAAGTCGCAGACGAATTGAAATATCATGATGCAGGTATCTCCATACATTCCCTTGATGTCTCAGATAGTGCAGCCGTTGAATTATTCAAAAATGATGTTCTATCAACCCATGGCAAAGTTGATATTCTTGTAAATAATGCTGGAATTAGTCCTGTCTATATGAGTACGGAACGGATTAAGGATGAAGATTGGCAAAAACTGGTTAATGTAAATTTAGGTGGTGTTTTCAATTGTAGCAGAACATTTGGCTTGGCCATGTTGGAAAACCAATCTGGAAGCATCATCAATATATCTTCAATAGCAGGACATGTTGGCCTCGCAAAACAAGCTGCCTATGCGGCAACAAAAGGGGGTGTAGAGCAACTTACAAAGGGAATGGCTCTAGATTGGGCAAATAAGGGTATCCGCGTAAATGCAATCGCGTATGGGTTCGTCGAGACGGATTTAACCCAAGGGTTACGGGCACATGAAACATTATCCAAGCGCTTGTTGGATAAAACACCAATGGGACGCTTTGCCCGCATAGAAGAAACAACCGGCGCTGCGGTATTTCTTGCATCCAATGCTTCCAGTTATGTAACCGGCAGCAGCATCATAGTTGATGGTGGATGGACAGCAGAGTAATTCTCAAAACGTTCTTAAGCATTTTTTTGTATATGCATCCTAATCCTTTTCTATTGTTTATCCATTTATGAAGATTTATTACTATGAGGATAATAAAGGGATACTATATATGGCCGAGAAATTAATCGGGTTATCAGATAATGCGAAAAGCAAACTGATTACAAGTGGAGTGCTTTGGCAAAAGAAAGTTTCAGACTCCGAAGAGTATATTGGACGGTTCTTCACTCCCTCTTTGTTATCTTCCGACGACCTCGTCTACAAACAACATAAAGCAGCTTATACAGCTTGGCTTGAGGCTAAAGCTGATCGACTGCTACCTTGTCGAAAGGATTTGGACCCTCTCAAAATGCCCCAAGCACTTGGCGATTTGATCTTGCTTAAACCCGAAGAAAAGAACGGTAAGCAAGATTTTCTATTTCGTCTCTATGGCACCAATATCGCGCGACGTTTTGGTAGTGATATGACTGGGAGATATGTTTCTGACTTTCAAACAGAACCACCGAAAGCCATGGCGGAACAATATATACGGCTTCTGACTGAACGTTTACCTCTTTATGGTGAACATGACGCCCCACCAGAAATATCATCCATGGTTCGATGGTGTCGACTTGTCCTTCCTTTTTGTGAAGACGCTAAGAATGAAGATTATACAATTACTCGCATTTTGGTATGCAACATCCCTGTCGACCAGCCAATAGATCACTAATTTGTATTCTTAGAACATTCACAATTATCTTTTCCCGGCACGGGGTCATATCCACTCCCACCCCATGGATTACACCTTCCGATACGTTTTAAGGCCAGCCACCCGCCTTTAAAAGGTCCATGAATATCTAAAGCTTCCAACGCATATTCTGAACAGCTAGGCATATATCGGCAATTACGTCCCATAAAGCTGGATAAGGTATAGCGGTATAAAAGCACCAACCCTTTGAGGGAATATAACACCACGTTGCGAAAGAATAACATTTAGGAAACGCTCATATTTGCTTTAATCTCAGCAATTGCCTTTTCCACGGCTTTAAAAGGTAAAAGAATAGAGGCATGACGAGATTTATGCGCCCTTGCTGGCATCAATGCTTCTAATTCAGCCCATTTGCCTTGAGGCGCATCCCCCTCCTTCTTCAGCATTGCTTCGACTTGTTGACGTAAAACTGTGGCTTCTTCTGCAGATGTGCCTTGGATATGTTTCGCAACGATGGCCGCAGAAGATTTACCAAGCGCACAAGCCCGCACCTCCTGCCCATAGGCAGTTACGCAATCTTCTGTAGGGGAATAATTCAAGTCCACTTTGACACGGCTTCCACAAAGAGGGCTGTCTACAGTCACAGTTGTATCCGGCGCCTCTAAACGGTCCACATCCACCAACCCAGCGGCAAGTTTCAAAATTTGCTCATTATAAAGATCGTCCGACACCATCTTTGTCCTTTACGATTAATATCAAATTCTATCCATGTTTAAGGGAATGACGCGGTTAGAAAAATCCGTGTCTTTCCCAATATTGACAATGTCCGTCCAGTGGGCCTATATGCCGCATAAATATTATATATAGAACTGGATCTAAGACTGCCAAGTTCCAATTTACATGATTTTGTCTTATCAGAAATGATTACATGATCAGAAACTATGGTATTCGGTAAAGCTGTGTTTCCATATTTGCAATAGTCATCTATTGAAAAAACGGCCATAGATACCGATATGGATTTAAGTATGATATCTATATAAAGGATATCACTAAACTAAAGTTAGAAAGATAAGGTCTGCCCCATGCAAGACGCATTGAAGAAACCAGAACTTGTTGTTGATCGTCCTTCCCGTGACGAGGCCGAAGAAGCTGTTCGGACACTTTTGGCTTGGACAGGTGACGATCCAACCCGCGAAGGCCTATTGGACACACCAGCACGTGTGGTACGCGCTTACGAAGAATATTTTGCTGGTTACCAGAATGACCCGGTAAAAGTATTGCAACGTACTTTTGAAGAAACAGATGGTTATGATGAGATTGTAATGCTTCGTGATATTCCATTTGAATCTCATTGTGAACATCATATTGCACCGATCATCGGTACCGCACATGTAGCCTATTTACCAGATAGCCGTGTTGTTGGTATTTCCAAATTAGCACGTGTTGTGGAAATTTTTGCCAAACGTCTGCAAACACAGGAAATCATGACTGTTCAAGTTGCAGATGCCATTCAGGAAGCCTTACAGCCACAAGGTGTTGCTGTCGTTATTGATGCTGTGCACCAATGCATGACAACTCGTGGTATTCAAAAACAAGGTGTCGCAACTGTTACATCTCGTATGACCGGTGTTTTCCGCTCTCAACCAGAGACACGCCGCGAATTTCTGGCGATGATTAAATAAAATCATCCC
>NZ_SMMC01000132.1 GCF_009711445.1 Curvivirga aplysinae
ACGAATAAAGGCAGGGCAAACGTAGGTGATCAGAATAACTAAATAGAGTTATTTTTTGTCTATTAGAAATTTTTTTGAACCATGTATAATATGCCGCCGACTTATGGTGCAGAAGCAACATGATGTTGTTTGTAATATTTCAAAGTTTCTAAGAGTTGAAGAGGACGAAGAAGTGAAAGCACATTCAATCAAAATCGCAGGCGCAGCATTATTGGCGGGTATAACAATGGCAAGTACAAGCTATGCTGTAGAACGCGTTAAGTCGGTTTCCTTAAATATTTTAAGCCCGGTTCCAACCATTACCTTGGAAAATAAAAGCAATAATAAACATATTTCCAAATTAGATGTTAAGCCGACAACTTCCTCCATGAATATTAAGTTGGATGGTTCTATTCTATGTAAGAAAAATCATTCGATGTATTTCTCAGCTGTGTATTATGGTTTGGTAAATGTGAATGGTAGCAATGCTGATATTTCCATGACTTTACACAATGATGAGGTTGCGGTTTCTCATGGCGAAGAAGGCGGCATTATTGAATATGCACCTGCAACAACCTTTAATATACCATTGAGTAAGATTAAAAATGGTCACCCTTCCATTAAATTTGATCCCTTAGCTTATCTAGAAAGCAAGGCAAACGCATTTGTGAATGGAGGGGGGGATGAGATTGATTTCTATAAGCAGGATCGCACTTATACTGTTCAGGTACCGATTTCCTTGTTGGGTGGTTGCTGGAAAAATAGTAACTATAGCAAGAAACAGTATAAACAAGCGCTGAAACTTGCCTCTGTTAAAATAAAATATGAAGGTGATGCGGCGCTTAAAGATGGCCCATTGGTGAATGTGCAATTGGGTCAGAACCAAAACCCAAAATTTGATAACAGCAACCAGCCTCTTATTTTGAATAAAGCGGATTTCCAGAATAATATCCCGCATTATATTGGCAAATGTATTCCGGATCAAAACCCATCAATTCGTGTGAATTATCGCGGCGCAGGTAAAGGTAAAATCCGGTTCAAGATTGGTGATGCACCAAACTTCGTTATCTATAATTCCAATGAAATTAATTATAATTCTGCAGATCAGTTAAACCGACACTTTGATTTTGAATATCCGTTGATTTCAAAAATGAACCAACAACAATTCAAATGGTGGAAAACAGTGAACAAAACATATACTCATAAATTAACTGTACGTGCTCAGGTTAAAAATGACGGCAGTGAGGCATGGAGTAGCTGGAAAGATTATGACACAGTTGATTTTAATCACCGTTGTACGCCACAAGTAACAGTGCCTCTAGGATCTAATGGTGGTGGTTTGAATTACCAAGATGGCAACGATACAAAACCAAAATTGACTGTCAAAAAGCCAACAACAACATCCAGATCGCAAACTGAACCTAAGAAATTACAAGTGCAACCAATCAAACCGGTTCCGGCAATTGATCAAAAGAAACCACAACGTGCTAGGGTGCAACCAAAAAGATGTGCGGTTGGTACAGATTGCTCAAACGCAAATTAACTGACAAAATTGAACGCAAGGAAGGCTTTTCATCAAATGGAAAGCCTTCGGCGTTTCCGTCATTTATAGTATAAAATTACTCAAACTATAACGCGCTTATTCATCAGATTAGTTTTTGTTGCCAAATCATAGTATATCTGTAAGAAAGTAAAAGCTAATAAAGCTAAGTATTCATTGATGGCTTTGTTTGGTGTTTAGGGGCTAAAAATTGCGGATTGGCTATCTTAAAGTCAGGATGCATATAGACGAGATAACAAAATCATGCATTTTGCATCAGGGGAAAAAGTATGAGGAAATCCGTCCCTGTAATGGGGTTGCTTATGTTGATAGGTTTGATGATCAAACCAGCATACGCAGAAATACAGGCGAATTTTACACCACCAGCCACAGCGACATCCAATCTGCGTATTGATTTGCCAGATGATATGGACTTTCTAGTTCTAACTAAGCTTGGTGTGGAATTGGACGGTATTGATATCACTTCCGTTTTGTCACTGGATGGTATGGATTTCGTTTATACCCCATTAGAACCCCTGTCAAATGGCCCACATGAATTACGCCTCGTAAAGCTAGAAGATGATGGCAGCTATATTGAAGAGGCTAGTTGGTCCTTTGATATTACCGGAGGTGCGCAAGTTGCTTCAACAGATACGACGAGTGAAGCCGATGCGCTCGAAAATTATCTGAGAACAGATAATCTGGTTGAGTTAAGTTACCGTGCTTTCCAACATCTTGATGAATCGTCTTCGCCAAAACGCACAATTGTCTCTGGTGGTGGTGATCTTGCAACCGGTATTCGTAGCGGTAAATGGGATGCGAATTTTCGAGGAAATTACCTTCTTCAAAGTGATAAAAACTTTGCCCAGACAGAGAATGTTTTTGATCTTGGCGAATATAATCTTGATGTGAATTATTCAGGTGATACAGCAAATACAAGCTTGAAACTGGGCCATCACGATACAGGTTTGAGCAGTCATTTGATCAGCGATTTTTATCAACGCGGCTTATCCGTAAAAGTTGGGAGTACAAATAGTCGGATTGAAGCCCAAGGATTTGCTTTTAATCCAGATGCTTTGGCTGGCGCGGATAATGTTACAGGGTTGAATGATAAATCCGAACGTGTCCAAGGCTTGTCAGCATCTATTAAGCCATTTTCCTCTGATTATAACGCCTTTAAAATCACTACGATGCTTTATGAGGGTAAAGGTGGCGAAGACGGTATCGGTACGTCTGGCGAAGATATTGTGACCGAGGGGGCAGGTTGGGGCGCTGTCGCTGAAAAAAGCTTTGAGACTTTGTCGGCCAATCTTCGTTTTGAATATAATGAAACTAAATTTGATCAAGACGGTGATCTTGCCGCGGAAGAGCAAGATGGCGATGCCTGGTCGATAGGTTATGATGCACGCCTTTTTGAAGATGGCCCAATTTGGTTGGGTGATACGGCGGATATCACTTGGGGTTTTGATCATGAAGAAATTAGCACCTATTTTGAGAGCCTAGCCAATCAAGGCGCTGCATCGGATCGCAAAGCGACAAACTTATTCAGTAATCTCTATTGGGGTGCTGTATCCTCGAACCTTCGTGCAAGCTATGAAACCAATAATGTGGATGGACTACACAATATGCCAACGGATGAGTTGGTCACAGTTGAAGCTGGCCTCAGTTATGGTTTTGAAGAGCAAAAAGATGATTTGGCATGGCTTGGGACGCCATATGTGACAATGACAGCTTTTGTGGCAGATATGTCGCGTAAGGAAACACCTGATAATTATACAGGGGCAGATACCAATAATAATACTGAATCTATTTCTTTTGGGGGCGGTTCAAATTATGATGAATGGTATTGGTCCTCAGATTACAGCTATCAACAATTTGAAGATTATACGAATACCTCTTCTGATACAGTTAATCATCTTCTCGCGTGGAATGCAGGTTGGTCTGTTTCCAGCAGTTGGGAAGTCACAGGTGGCGTCGAAGTCAGCAATTTTCGGAATGAAACCACAAATAATAATTTCTATGACACAGCTTTCAGATTTGGCAGCCAATCCGAATTGATTCAGGATCAACTAGATTTAAATTTAGATTATAATTTGAACCTTGCAAGCGGTTCAGACGACAGACCTGATGAATATTATATTAGCGGTGAACTTGAATGGAATCTCATTCAGTCGCAAGCCAACCGACCTGAAGTCAGTTTTGTGACAAAAGGGTCGATGGAGGATAAAATTGGAAAATCTAGTAGCACCACAACAGATGAAAAAGTCTATCAGGTCTTTTTGCAACTTCGTATTAAGCAGTCCTATAGCGATGACTAAATATTTGGCAATTCTTTCTGCGTTTCTCTTCTTTGCTCAATCGCAGGCTTTTGCAACAGTTACAAATGTAAGTGCATCTCCGTCAGTTGCAAATGTATCTGTCAAAGGTTCAAGTAAGATCACAGTCACTTGGACTGTTACACGTTTCTTTGATGTGGCAGGGGGGAACGTCGCCACTGAGAATATCACATCAAGCAATGCTAATCTTGTCATCAATGGTACAACTGTTGGGACGTTAGGTGGCACTTTGAGTCAATCAACCACTTTAGCTGGGAATGAGACACGTAACTTCACAATCCGTGAAACATTGACGGTGTCTCCTACATTGGCGGCGCAAATTGTTAATGCGGCAACAGGTACAGTCAGCATTTCGCGGAACTTTACAGATAATAGAGGTGGCACTTCAGGTAGTTTTAATGTGGCCGTTGGTAATGCGCCAGCAGGGGAACTTTCATTACGCCGTATTGAATTGAAGTTTTCAAATAACAGCCATACAGCCGTGATCCGTAAGGATGATCAATTGCGTGCTGTGGCGAAAGTTAATTTCCGCAGTAGTGGCCTATTCCGAGGTGAATGGCGTCTTGTTGATCCATCTGGCAGCTTGGGTGGTGGAAATGGCCGTCTTCTTAAAACCATTCGTCAGCAATTTGTGAGTACAGGTGATGGGTCTACACAAATTGTCAGTCCACCTTTGCCAAGTGATGTAAATGGATTGCATCGCGTGATCCTTGTCATCGACGATACAGATGATAGTGTTAGCGCACCGGAGTTGAGATATTTCGTCCTTGAAAGTGTTAACAACAAAGCAAGCGCAAAAGTAGAAATGATTTCCCCTGCGGATCAGGCGCGTATATCTCAAGATACAGTGTTCAGCTGGAAACCAATTCGCGGGGCTGAAGCCTATCAATTGGAAATCCTGTCTGTTGAGAATAATCAACGGGTATCCGGCAAATTGGTCCCAGGTAAAGACATCCGGATGAATTTAAGCAGTTTGTCTTTGGACCATCTTGAATCCGGCAAGCGTTATCATTGGTATATTCGTGCTTTCGGTAAGGAAGGTAATGTGATTGGCCTTTCTGAAAAACAAACCTTGTTTATGCCATAAGGCGCTGTCCAATGGATATGGACGCACAGCAACTTTTAAAAAAGATCGGTGAAGGCGATGAAAAAGCCTTTGCCGATTTTTATACTTTATATGAAAACCGTCTTTATCGCTTTATTAAATCAAAATTGAACGATTCTTTCGAAGCCTCCGACATACTACATGAAACCTTTATGGAAGTTTGGCGAAAAGCCGGCAAATTTGAAGGTCGATCAAAAGTATCAACATGGCTATTTAGCATAGCATATTTTAAGACGGTGGATAAATTGCGAAAAAAAACGCCTATACCTGTATCTGATGAAGACATGCCGGAAATTGCGGATGAAAATCCTGATGCGATGGCATGTTTGTTAAGTCAGGAAAAAAACAGGCATGTGGCCTTTTGCCTTGAGACTTTAAAGGCGGCGCATCGTGCGGTGATGCAATTGGCTTTCTTTGAAGAATTATCTTATAGCGAAATCGCAAAGATTGAAGATTGTCCTGAAAATACCGTCAAGACACGTATGTTCCATGCAAAGCAGGCAATGAAGCATTGTCTGGCTGGCCGTATGGGAGAGAAGGCATGACAAAAGAAATTGAAGAGCTTTTACCTTTTTATGTGAATGGCAGTTTAACAGAAGCGGAGCGCGAGATAGTAGAGAAAGCACTTACTAATAGTGCTGAATTGCAGGCCGAGCTGGACTATTTAACAAACTTGTATCAATCTTTAAATGAAACTGAAGCTTTGAAATCACCGGGTGAATTTGGCTTGAAACGCCTGCAAAAAGAAATTCGTCGTGAAGCAGAAAAAGATGATTTTATCCAGCAGGTCACAGAAAAAGTAGCACCGGAACAGAATAATAATATCTGGCGTATTGCCACGATCGCCGCATGTTTGTTGCTTGCCATTCAAACCACAGTCGTCTTGCCTGAATGGGGGCAAGAGGATGACTTGAACGCAGCAGGCGCTTCGACAGCGATTTTTATTAAAGGCACTGTTTTATCTGTCACCTTTAATCCTGCGGCCCGTGAAGAAAGCATCCGTGATTTGCTTTTAACAGTTGATGCGCAAATTGTGGATGGTCCATCTGCATTGGGTGTATATCAGATCGCAGTCTCTGGGGATGTAGAAGATATTTCGGAAAAACTGCTGGCCTATAAGAATCTGATTGAAAGTGTACAGATTGATTCTAGAAACTAGGATCTGATAATGCGGTATCTAGTTTTAAAAATTATCTTGGGTCTCTATTTGGGGCTGGCGACCATAACAGCTCAGGCCCAAACAGCGGGTTCCACGCCAACACATGATCCCGCTGGTAGTCCGACAACAACACCTATGTCGTCGTCACCCGCTTCTTCTTCACCATCAGCGTCACCAGGGGAAGAGGACCTGACTCATAGTAGTGTCGATCCGGCAACAGGGCGAATCATTCCCCCTAGCAGGGGGCGTGAGGAAAGCATATCACCCCAACGTGGTGGCAGTCAGAACAGGACAAGTCCTTCGCAACCAGTTACATCACCCATCAAGCCTGTATTAAATCCGTATATCGGAACGTGTATCAATCATGGGCAAAGTTTTCACCTGACGGGCCAAAATCTGGATCGTCTTTCTCCAAAACATCTTTCGATTCTTGTGAGGAATAGAGCGTGGCATTTGGAGGTCGTGAATGCAACGAAAACACGTTTATCTTTGAGGTTACCAAATGATCAGGATGTTCTTGGCGGACGATATACATTGGTATTATCTGAGCAGGATGGTGCTTATCAATTTATAAAAACAGGCTTGAATATTCAGATTTGTGCTTCTGAGGTTTATGATTATACACTGCAGGAAGTTGAGAAGGATATTTTGATCTTTTTTGATCAATCCCGTCGCCTCGAGATTGTTTCAATACTGCGAGATTATTCGGCGGAAATTATTCGTGAAACTAAACTGGCTGCCTTAGGTCGTGTGATGCTGGCTGTAAGAAGTGTTGATAATCTTGGCCTTATTAGAACTCTACGCGAAGAACTCCCAAATATATCCATCGATTTTAATACTGACTTAGGCAGCTCAACAGATGCCAATAATGCACGTATTTATGCCCCGAGCAAAATTAATTGGTCAAAAGAAAATAGTTCAGATGCTCTCGCTTCCTGTTTGTCACGTATGAAGGATGTAAAGATTGGTATCCTTGATGGTGCTGTTGATTTAAATCATACCGCTTTTCAGGATGGTCGTATTATCCAAGAGGATTTCTTAAATGGAAAGGTGGCGGATTATCATCATGCTACTGCAATCGCCTCTATCTTGATTGGTAATAATCCAGAGTTTAAGCTGGATGGATTGGTGAAAGAAGTACAAATCTATAATGCGGTGAGTTTACGCCATGCAGCTTCTGAACAAAGTTTGGCGGGCGTCGAAGAAACTGTATCAGGCCTAAATTGGTTGATGGAAAATGAAGTGCGACTAATTAACGTTTCCCTTGCAACATCGCGTGCTAATAGGGTTTTGATAGATGCGTTCTCTCTTTCGACTGAAAATGGCTTTGTGATCTTTGCAGCCGCTGGTAATCAAGGGGCTGCTGCACCAGCTTCTTATCCAGCCAACGTTAAAAATGTAATTTCGGTTACAGCGACTGATGCGGCCAATCGGGTATATAAGTCAGCCAATCAAGGTGACTATATCGATTTTGCAGCACCGGGGGTGGATATTTGGTCTGCCAAGGCTGGCAATAAAGCGGCTTATTTGACGGGAACATCTTATGCGACCCCTTTTGCAGTGGCTGCCGCCTCTTTAATTTATGCGAAAAACCCCCGCATTGCGCAACCTATTCTATTGGGGCTTATGAAATCAGTTTCTAAGGATCTAGGTGAAACTGGCATAGATACAACATTTGGTGCTGGCCTTATTCAGGCCATTTGCCCTTAAATATCTAGAATTCTCATATTAAGAAAAATAAATAAATATTGTTCGAGATTCTTGAAGGTGGACAGGCCCTATTTTTGAGGCAAAGATTACCATGGATAGAACCTAAATTATGGTAAATGGTAAACTGATACAACTCACCCTGAGTATGACGACCTTTATTGAAGTAAAAACAGGTTAACGCAAAACCACCTAATTTCTGCTGTCAATGGTTATGAAATATGCGAATGAAGCATTACGGGAGAGTTGGCTCCATTTTGAAAGTTTAGGAGCAGATGTTTTTATCTTATTAAGAAATATTAGCCCGTTAATAATGTTCGGTATAGTTGGTATCCTGCCCCTGCAACCAATAATAAAGCCTAAACAGAATTGTTGGGCTTTTCAATGCGCTGAGCGTAAGCTCACCACTCTCTTTAAAAACAATCAACCAAACTGTCTCTTCATGCGCAGTTCTTTCTCTTTTTTAATTTATAGACCTATGCGCGGTATTTTATTACAATGTAAGTTCGTAAAAAGTAATCTATCTAATTAAGCCTTGTGAGAGAGTAGAAGAAATTTGTCGATTGATGTGAACAAGGTTGTTTGGGAAAGAACCTATGATATTCATCGGGTGAAGGATTTAAGCTTTCTTGAAACTTGCGATCCGGCAATTAGAGATTTCTACGGGCTATGGGACAATGCACGAAATGAAGAAGGCATTGTCCTAAAATCAAGTTTTTTGCCTGAAGATATGGGGGCACTTCTTTCTAGCGTTTTTATCATTGATAGAGAGCCTGAAAATGGTGACTACCGCTATAAACTGGTTGGTAGTAACGAAATCCTGTTTAGAAAAACCAACCCAACAGGTAAGCTGGTCAAAGATGGTCATGTAGGCACCATATCAGATGCCTTAACCAATTATGATTATGTATTTCAAGAAAAATCCCACCTATTTATGTTGTGCAATATCTATAAATCAGAACAATATGTGGTGACAGACGAGACTTTATTTTTGCCCGTTTCCAATGATGGTGACGTCATAGATTATTGTTATGGCCTCGGTGTACAGAAACTGGGCGGCCAGAACAGCGATGACATAAGTGTAAGCAAAAGGCTGATATTCGATATTAATTTATAGAATATGTGATTCTGTTATGTCTTAAGATATCTGTGTATAGGATTGTCATATTAAATGTGTTTTGACGAAATTTGATCAAAATTCCAAGATTATTGCATGAAAAAAATTAATTCGTTTTCTGCTATCGCTTCGAAATGTAGAAGGTCTAGTACATGAATACGGTATAGATTTTGCCAAAAAACAGTGTGTTATTAATGGAATAGATTTGGGCGAATGTTTGAATTTTAGAACTGCCAAAGGCGTGTTGTTAACACATCTCTGTTGTTCCGGTTCAACGCCTATGGGGTCAATTTAGTATAATTGATGTTCTCGTAATCTATTATACAAGTTATAGCGGCATCACGAGGGTTTGCCATTTGCGCTATACTTCATGACCTTAAACTAGCGAAAATTTTTTCTGACAAACTAGTCTTAATGAAGTCAGGAGAAGTCTTTGTGAAATACAATCATAGTGAAGAACTAAAGGTTGAGGATATTTGCTCTTTAATGGATGTTTCAGAGACCTATACTCGACAGTTACTTTAGACTAACGCTCTATTTATTCTCAATCCAACACCGCTTACGATACGTAAAGAATACATGGTTTTGAATTAAGTGATAGAGAAGAATGACGCAGAATATTGTAGTTTTTGGTGGTGGCGGTGCAATTGGGAATGCCCTTTCAGGTGTGATTCGAAAACAATATCCGGATGTATTACTTCATATTGTTTCTAGCAAAGAAATCAAAGACCAACATCCTTTATCAGAATATTATCTCATTGATTATAATGAAGAAGGTGATTTAAAGAGAATTTCTGAACAAATCGCGTCTTTTGGATCAATCGATTTGCTCATCGTGGCCTCTGGTATTTTACATGGCGCAGATTTTAAGCCGGAAAAAAGTTTACGAGACTTGGATATTGCTAATTTCCAGAAATTGTTTCTGGTGAATAGTATTTTTCCAGCGATGGTCGCGAAATATTGTGTGCCACTTCTTTCTAAGGATGAACGATCAGTCTTTGCAATATTATCTGCACGGGTCGGCAGTATTTCTGATAATCAACTTGGGGGATGGTATGCTTATCGGGCTTCGAAAGCCGCACTTAATATGATTATTAAAACAACATCGATTGAAGTGGCGAGAAATCGTAAACAGGCGATTGTCGTTGGACTACATCCTGGTACGGTTCAAAGTGAATTATCTATGCCATTTACCACAAATGTTACTAAGGATCAGTTATTTACACCTGATTTTGCTGCGGGAAAGCTATTGGATGTCATAGCAAGTTTGGACGTTGATGATAGCGGTAAATGTTTTGCATGGGATGGGCAGGAGATTTTGCCATGATCATTGTTTTTTATGATGGGGCATGTGGTTTATGTTCAAAGGAAATCAAATACTATCAACGCATAGCGCCTCATGGCATATTTCAATGGTTTAATATAGCCGATAGCTTGGAGGAGCTAAAAGATTTTAAAATTTCCGAAGTAAACGCCCTGAAGCAACTTCATGTGGTGGATGAAGATGGTATTTTACACATAGGATTAGATGCATTTATCGTAATTTGGTCAAATCTAAGATATTGGAAAATAGCTGCATTTTTGGTATCTCTTTGGCCAATACGCCCAACTTTGTCTATCTTATATAATAAATTTGCCACTTGGCGTTTTGCTAACCTTTATTGTGAAAAATAGAATATTTCATTTATGCAGACAAAGATTTAAAAGCTTCCAAGGCGTCAAGGCGAGACTGTTTTAAATCAACGATAGGCTTAGGGTAAGTGTTTCCCAATATAATATTGGCATATTGTAATGCTTCAATTGACGCTTCCCATGGCGCAAATAGATACTTTGTTGGTAAAGAAGCTATCTCAGGCACATATTGGCGAATATATTGACCATCTGGATCAAATTTTTGTCCTTGTGTTACTGGATTAAATATACGGAAGTAGGGGGCTGCATCCGCGCCGCATCCTGCGATCCATTGCCAACTTGCTGTGTTATTCGCCATATCTGCATCAAATAGGGTATCCCAAAACCATCTTTCGCCATGTTTCCAGTGAAGCCGTAAATTTTTAACAAGGAAAGAGCCAACAATCATGCGAACACGGTTATGCATATATCCTGTTTGCCATAACTCCCTCATTCCGGCATCAACCATTGGGATACCGGTCTGACCTTTTTTCCATGCCTCAAGCAAAGCGAGATCAGTATTCCATGGGAAGGTATCGAATTTACTTTGTAAGTTTTGATGTGTGATATGCGGATTGAAATACAAAAGACTATGGGAAAACTCTCTCCATCCTAACTCACTATTAAAGTGGTCAATATGATCCGTCATTTCTATATGTTTACACGCCGACCAAATTTGATTGGGGGAGATTTCTCCAAAATGTAGATAGGGAGAGAGGCGTGATACATATTGTTTTGCCGGGAAGTTTCGACCTTCTTTATAATTTTCTATGCCATTGTCTAGGAAAGTCGTCAGGCCTTTCTGAGCGCCAGTTTCGCCAATTTCCCAATTTTTGATGATTTCAGTATGCCATGGAATTTGAGGTAAGAGATTTAATTTTTTGATGTCTGCATCCTGAGTTGAGATATCACAGAGATTTAATGTCTCTGGAAGGTGGTATAGTAATCTTGGAGCTTGGGCATAGAGGCATCCTTTTCGATAAAAAGGTGTGAAGACTTTGTATGGGGTGCCATCTTTTTTTTGAACTTGCCATGGTTCCCATAATAAGGACCCATTAAAACTTTTAACTTCGATCCCAATTGAGAGTAAGTGCTCTTTGATTTGGATATCGCGTTTAATCCGCCAAGGTTCATAACATCGGTTCCAATAAATGGCTTCTATTTCATATGCTTCTGTAAGATTTTGGAAAACCTCAATGGGATTACCGTTGGAAATAAATAATTTTCCGTTTAACGAATTGGAAAGAGAGGATAAGGAATGAAAAAGCCATGTCCTACTTGCTGCGCCCATTTTGTTTTCAGCCGCATTTACATCATCTAAGATGTAAATAGGTAAAATATTTTGATGTTTGCTTGCATGAAAAAGAGCAGGGTTATCGTTAAGTCGTAGATCTTGTCTGAACCAGTGTATTGAAATTTTTTTCTTCATAAATTTATCTTTCTGGTTCGTTAATTCGTTGCAAAGAATAGCGCAGATGTCAGCAAGTTTATGATAACAACTAAGCTAACAATAGATCGATGAAAGCAATAATGTTTGGGAATGAAATTGTTGAGCATTAAAAGAAAATCTATGACAAGCAAGAGCATGAATAAGCCAGCCGAAATAATCAGAAATATGTTGAGCTGGCTTGCTGATAGAGCAAACCAAAAGCTTAAGGTTATCAAATTACTTACCATCGCCAGCAATCTTGGACGATAGGCTTCATTTGATAAATGTTGTCCCCAATGAATGCCGGCCATGAATGATCCGATAAGTAGGGTATATGTCGTTAGAGCTGTTTCTGTAGCAACGGGAAACCATATGGGTGAGGTTTTGAATGCAATACTATAAGTACAAAATATAAACGGAATTGTGCCTGCATACATTAATATGTAGCTGGATTTATGAAGGTTTTGCATGAGATAACTTTATCCGATCATTTGCCTATAATGTTATACGTCTTATAGTTACGGACCGGATCAGTCATATCTCATGCTTTAGAGAGGGATTGCTTGCTGTTAGTTGTGAACAAGCAGTTTGGCATTATCCTTTTCCAATTCAATAGGGGAGCGCCAATCAGGATAATCTATACAACTATGTGTGAAAACATTTTGGCGCTTCATCTTTTTACACACATTCTCATTATTCACTTGATTCCAAGAAGTTGAAGGATCAAAGGCTTTATACCCTTTACGCCAATAGACATTTAATAAATAGATATCATGACCTTTTCGAATGATCGAAGCGCTTGGATCAAATGCGATGAGTTCAATGGCTCTTTCTCTATTCACATCGTAATAATTACGCCAAATACGATAAGTGCTACTAACTCTAGACCATTCTTTCGCCATCTCCGCTCGGGATTTATGTGTCTGCCAGAATTCAACTGCGGCGTCGTAGTCAAAAAACTGTTTTTTTATATCTTCAAGAGAAGCCGCTTGGGATAAGTTGCTGTATAATAATGTGATGAAGCTAATGACAAGTCCGATAGTTGTGAATTTAAATTTCATAATATCCTTCCCCATATAGTTTATCAGGATATTATATAAGCAGAATGAAATGCGTCAAATATCGACTGAAAAAATCTCTTGTTGTAATGCTTGTAGAGCATGATGCGATAAATTACGTTTTATACGCTAACTCAATTGGGATATAGAAAAGATGACTTTGGGAATTATTGGCGTTGGCCATTTGGCGAGTTATTTGGTGGCGGGAATACGAAGGTCAGGGGATCAAAGACGTATCGTTTTATCACCACGTAATAAAGATGTGGCTGCAAAAATAGCCGCAAATTTCAACTGTGAGATTGCGAAAGATAATCAATCCGTCGTGAATGAAGCAGATATCGTATTATTAGCAACGCGTCCGGTACATGCCCTCATGGCACTACAAGAGGTTGCCTTTAGAGAAGGCCAAATCATGTTATCTGCAGTAGCTGGTGTTTGTGTGAATGATATCACACCATATGCTAAACCAGCAGAAGTTGTCCGTTGTTTACCTTTAGCTCCCGCAGAAGTATGTGCTGGCGCGACACCGATATTTCCTGATAACGCAGCGGTTCAAGAATTGTTGGACCCAGTTGTTACCGTTATCCCGGTTGAAGATGAAGAAGAGTTTGAACTTGGCAGTGTTTTTGGTTGCATCGGTGGTTGGGTGTATACGTTAATTGGACAGTTGCAAAATTGGTTAGAAAAACAAGGCATGCCAAGTGAACAAGCCCGTTCTCTAGCAATTGAGACTTTTCATGGCGCAACAAGTCTTGCAAAAGAACAACCAACAATGGACCTGTTAGAACAAGCTAACCTAATCGCAACGGAAGGAACCTTCACGAAATTCTTTCAAGACACGTTTGAAGACAAAGGGGGAATGAAAGCACTTTTTGAAAGTAGTGATGCTCTATCAGAGAGATTAAAGCTCTAATTTTATATGACTTTGTTGGTATAAAGTTTAAAGTGGATGCGCCAAGCTGGTAGACTCGGCGCATCTTAGTTTAAGATCCAAGCATACGGCTAATAGTGCGATCTTTATCAATAAATTGATGTTTTAGCGCACCGAGTATATGTAGGCCTAAACTGGCAAAAAGGATTGGTACTGCACCTTCATGAATGCTTTCGCCAAGTTCGTTGAGCCACCCAATTTTCTCGTTTGCTGAAATAATCACGTTACCAAAGACGGCAACATCATGACCACCGCCAATACTCATCATTATGCCGGAAACAGGCATAGCGATAGTCGCAGTTAATAAAATCCAATGTATGAATTTAGCTGCTTTTTCTTGCCAGAAAGGCATGCGCGAAACTGGCTTGATTTGACCTTCGTGAAATCGCCAAAAAATACGTGTTAGGGCGATAATTATGATTATGACGCCCAGTGATTTATGAAGTTTGATTAATTCGAATTTATCCGGGCCGCCTGCCATTTCTTCCATATAGAGGCCAATCCCCATTATAGTTAAGAAAAGCAAGCCTGTGGCCCAATGAAATAATATTGTTGGTCTTGATAATTTATCAGACATGTCTACATACCTCTTTAATTGCTCCTAAAATCTTGAAAGGAGCATATCCCAATCTGATGTAAGGGGTACGTGATCTAACTTATTGTTTCAAAACATTAAGTGTATAAAAGTGTATCAAGATGTAACAAGTGGTTTAGATCGCGTCTTTTTGCACTTCTGGTGATGCTTTGTAAAAAGCATTGAGTGTCATACAGTGATCATTGATGCTGGAGATGACAGGGTAACGATCCATATCCATGTGAAAACGTTTGGCGTTATATACCTGCGGGATTAAACAAATATCTGCCAAGCTTGTTTGGTTTCCAAAGCAAAATTTACCGTTGGATTTTTGTGCAAGCATGGCTTCAATAGCATCAAAGCCTTGGTGAACCCAGTGTGTGTACCATTGCGCTTTTTCGTCGTCCTCCACGTTAAATTCATGAGAGAGATATTGTAGGATACGCAAGTTATTTACAGGGTGGATGTCGCAGGCAATAATTTGTGCAACTGCTTGAATATGCGCGCGTGTCAGTGGATCCTCTGATAAAAATTGACTGGGGCCAAAATTCTGATCGATATAATCAATAATGGCTAAGGATTGCCGGAGTATTTGTCCATCATCTAGCTCAAGTGTAGGAACTAAACCTTGTGGGTTTTTTGATGTATAAGATGATTTCTTATGTTCACCACCATCTTTGACAAGATGAATATATTCAAAATCACAGGTGACATTTTTGAGGTTGAGGGCAATGCGCACACGATAAGCGGCTGAGGATCGCCAATAAGTATAAAGTTTCATAGGCCTTTCCCCATAACTTCTTTGGAAGAGACTTCAACTTTACTCATAAGTTGGAGAAGCGTTTCGTATTCTTCTTGGTTTAAACCCGACAGGATTTCTTTTTCTCTCTCCCGTAAGAGCGGCAAAAGCTCATTCATCATCTTTTTACCTTTATTGGTCAGGCAAAGTAGTACGCGACGTCGATCCGTCGGATCAATATGCCGTTCCAGTAAGTCCTTTTCCTGTAACGATGTGATTGCACGGGATACATCAACTTTGCCGATACTGGATCGTTCTACAATTTCTTTGGCAGAAAGAGGGCGGAAATCATGAAGATTTGCCATGGTACGCCATTCATTTACGCTTAACCCAAATTCTTTGGCATAAACATCTTTAATTGCCTGACTTGCCGCCCAATAAAACATGCGCGCGCGGTAGGGAAAAAAAGATTGTAAATCAAAACTTGGTGCTTCTGTCATTTTCGCCTCTTAAATAGTTACATCAGTAACCTATTAATCTAATTTTATCACTTAGATCACAGAACCAGATTCTTTCATTTAAGAACATATCAATAAATAA
>NZ_SMMC01000164.1 GCF_009711445.1 Curvivirga aplysinae
GACAGAGGCTGCCTGCCTTCAACCCTATGGCCCTTATAATGAATAAGGAAAGAAACTAAAAAGGGAGACTTGTCACATGCCCCATCCAACAGATGTACATGTCGGACAAAAAGTTCGCGAAGCTCGTGTTACGAAAGGTTATAGCCAAGAAGATCTTGGTAAAAAACTTGGCATTAGCTTTCAACAAGTTCAAAAATATGAAAAAGGAACCAACCGGATAGGATCTAGTCGATTGTGGGAAATTTCCCGTGCCCTTGACTCACCAGTCACATATTTCTTCGATGGCATTAATGCTGAAGGAACACAAGCATCTGGAAATATACCACGAAGAACAATAGAGCTTGCAGGAAAGATTGATGCCATTAAAGATGAGAATATTCGCAACCAAATCCTCAATCTGATCAAGGCATGTACAGGAAAAGTTTAAAACATTTGATAGACCAAAAAAAAGGCCCCTTGGGATATTCCTGAGGGGCCTTAATTTTCATCTAAACCTTAATTTAAGCAGCCAACTTATCCAGCTCAGCCAAAACAGCATCGCCAAAACCAGAACAACCAACTTGCTCACATCCATCTGCCATTATATCGCCTGTACGCTTACCAGATGTCATCGCATTTTGAATGGCTTGCTCAATCATATTCGCATCTTCTTGCAAATCGAAAGAATAGCGAAGCAACATTGCAAAACTCAACATAGTCGCGCTTGGATTGGCTAAATCTTTACCTGCAATATCAGGTGCAGATCCATGTACAGGCTCATACAACGCTTTACGATTTCCATTCTCATCAATACCACCCAAGCTAGCACTTGGTAACATCCCTAAAGAACCCGTTGCCATCGCAGCAGCATCACTCAACAAATCCCCGAAAAGATTATCTGTCACAATCACATCAAACTGCTTAGGATTTTTCACCAACTGCATGGCACAGTTATCAGCAAGAATGTGATGTAATTCGATATCATCATAGTCACCGCTTTGATGCATTTCTGTTACAATATTTTTCCAGAATAATCCTGTTTCCATAACATTGGATTTCTCGGAGGAATGCACTTTTTTTCCACGCTTACGGGCCAAGTCAAATGCAACCGCCGTAACACGTTCGATTTCTGCACGTGTATATGCTTGTGTATCAACACAACGTTCAACACCTTCATAGGTTTGCATGCCACGTGGTTCACCAAAATAAACACCTGATGTCAATTCACGCACAATCATAATATCCAAACCTGAAATCACTTCCGGCTTTAAAGTAGACGCATCTAAAAGCGCGTCAAATGTCACTGCCGGACGCAAATTCGCAAACAAGTCCATATCTTTACGGAGACGAAGTAAACCAGCTTCTGGGCGTGCATGGCGTTCTACATTATCATATTGCGGGCCACCTACGGCACCAAACAACACAGCATCCGCAGACATCGCATCAGCCATTGTTTCATCTGTAACAGCCTCTTTATGCACATCATAACATGCACCACCAACCAGACCTTCTTTCACATCAAAGGAAACACTACGGCGCTTAGCCATCCAATCGATAATACGACGAACTTGATTACACGCTTCAGGACCAATGCCATCACCAGGCAACATCAAAATTGTTTTATTGGACGCCATCTCAAAGACACTCCGCTTTTCTTTTTTGGTTTCGGGAAACCCCATTATCGAAAAAACAACTTTCCTGACAGAAAATATCAAAAAGTCATCTCTTCCCGCTAAAATATTGCCCTTTTCTTATAGCTTCCTCCCTCTTTTGACCAGCAAAAAGGCTTCAAAATAACCTTTCCATATTTTCCAAAACAAAATACCAATCGTAAATCTTCTAGCCATATGATTCCAAAACAAAAAAAGTCGAACTCAAATCTTATCCGCGTCACTCAATAGATAAAATTTTAGAAAAATTCCAAAATAAACTTGACCTGACTCGCCTTTATCGCGTGTAATTAAATCTACTCATATTCCTGCGTGCAGTGGATTGGCTTACAGGGGCAGTGTGAATAAGAGGTACATATGCAAAACCAAACAGCTCAAAAGGCAGATGAAGACATTGATTTATTCGATGATTTTGATCTGGATTGCTCTTTTCAAGAGAATGGGGAAGATCTTGGAGAAGAGTTTAATGTGGACCCGGAAGCGATCAGGCGATCTGTGGAGGAATTCCATAAAATTTTCACCCAACAAGATGGGGATCTTAGTGTCGCCAGTGGTGCAATGTTAATGTATCAACATCTTCAAGCAGCTGGATATCAAACTGATATCTCTATCGAAGATCAAAAAGCAATTGTATCCGCAAGTAGCGAAAATCATGAATTGAAAATGGCCCTCATTGATCGTGTAGAAGATCTATTAGATGAGATGGTTGTCGTTGAACATAATTGGAAAACTGATAATTTTAATGTTCATTCAATTTCAACAAATACGTTGAAGGATCAGATGAGTGTCACAATCCAATTTCATACTATTTAACAAAACCTTAACAGCTTGTATTTTAACTAAATCCCTAACGAAAAGGTCAATAGCGATATTGACCTAAAAAGGCTGTATCACTATATATCCGCTTCTTTTAGACGTTCTAAAGACTCAGGATATGTGAATGAACGATATAGTTTTATTTGATGATGCAGATAAGGGGTTTGACCTATTTGAAGAAATTGAACTGTTCAATTTTGAGGACGATATTGTTACTGTAGATTCAGAGATAGTTGAAGAATATGACCCAGAGTTAATCCAGAAGTCCGTTCAAGAATTTTATGAAATCTTCAATCGGGAAGAAGAGGAGCTTTCGATTGCCAGTAGCACCATATTGCTGCACCAACATTTAAACAATTCTGGATATAAAACCAATCTCTCCATCGAGGATCACCATGCATGGGTAAAAGCAAGCACGCATATTTCTGCCCTTAAAGAAGCACTCATAGATCGCGTTGAAAGCTTGCTTGATGATATGTGCTATGTAGAACATGCATGGAATACAGATAGTTTCACGGTACATTCTGTGCTGACAAAAACCATCGAGAATACCCTAGAAGTTCAAATCAATTTCAAAACCATTTAAATAAAAAAAGCGCAGCTATATTTAGCTACGCTTTTCTCATGAAACTATAGATGAAGAATATCTTATGCAGATGCACCAAACACCCATGGCGCTTGCTCTTTACGTGCCTCTTCATAACTTTCAATCTTATCTGATTTTTGCAAAGTCAGACCAATATCATCCAGACCGTTCAAGAGGCAATGACGGCGGAATTCATCCACGTCAAATGCGTATTCTTTACCATCAGGATCAACAACTTTTTGGTTTTCAAGATCAATTGTGAAAGTCGCATTGCCACCACGATTTGCCTTTTCCATTAAGCTATCAATTACTTCACGAGGTAACTTGATCGGCAAAATACCGTTCTTAAAGCAGTTATTATAAAAGATATCTGCGAAGCTTGGTGCAATCACACAACGGATGCCGAAATCCAATAACGCCCAAGGCGCGTGTTCACGCGAAGATCCACAACCAAAATTATCACCAGCTACCAAGATTTGTGCGCCGGTATAAGGCTCTTTATTCAATACGAAATCAGCCTTTGGGGAACCATCAGATTCATAACGCATTTCATCGAACAAGTTCTTACCTAAACCCGTACGGTGAATTGTCTTCAAAAATTGCTTAGGAATGATCATATCCGTATCGATATTGATAAGATCAAGAGGAGCCGCAATACCTGTCAATGTTGTAAATTTATCCATCAGGAAATTCCTCCCTTAAGCTTTTTTCTTGGATTGGAAATCAACGATAAAAGACAGAAAATCTTCAAATTCTGCTTCAACGTCACTTACCACATAATCATCATTTGCAGCTTGATATTCAGGAATATCAACCACAAAGCTATCGGTCTCAAGATCATGGCCAAGCATATAACTCACCCAATCTTCTTGCTGTAGGGCTACGTTCAACATTAGATGAACTCCCGTACGTCAGCCAACTTACCTTTGATCGCAGAAGCCGCCGCCATTGCTGGGCTCACCAAATGGGTGCGACTGTCGCGGCCTTGACGGCCTTCAAAGTTACGGTTGGATGTTGATGCGCAACGCTCACCTGGCTTCAATTTGTCATCATTCATTGCCAAACACATGGAACAACCCGGTTCACGCCAATCAAAACCAGCTGCCTTGAAGACCTTGTCCAAACCTTCTTCTTCGGCTTGCATTTTCACAAGACCAGAACCCGGCACGACCATGGCATGAACACCATCGGCAACTTGCTGACCTTCTGCAATTTTTGCTGCTGCACGTAAATCTTCGATACGACCATTTGTGCAAGAACCAATAAAGACTTTATCAATTTCAACGTCAGTCATCGGTGTACCAGCTGTAAGCCCCATATAAGCAAGCGCACGTTCCATGGCAGCTGCTTTATTTGGATCAGCGGAGTCTTTTGGATTTGGCACAGTATCTGTAATTGCCACCACATCTTCTGGGCTAGTTCCCCAAGTTACAACTGGCGCAATATCTTCAGCTTTAATGTGAATTTCATGGTCATAAGTTGCACCTTCGTCAGATGGCAATGTGGACCAGTAAGCAACAGCCTTCTCCCAAGCATCGCCTTTTGGTGCCATTGGGCGACCTTTAACATAAGCAAATGTCTTTTCATCTGGTGCAATAATCCCTGCACGCGCGCCGCCTTCAATCGCCATATTACAGATGGTCATACGACCTTCCATGGAAAGATCACGAATTGCGCTACCCGCATATTCAATCACATAACCTGTACCACCTGCCGTACCAATACGGCCGATAATTTCCATGGTGATGTCTTTTGCTGTCACACCTGGTGCCAATTCACCTTCAACAGTAATCAACATGTTTTTCGCAGGTTTTTGCAACAATGTTTGTGTCGCCAAAACATGTTCAACTTCGGACGTACCAATACCAAACGCCAAGGAACCAAATGCACCATGTGTCGCTGTGTGGCTGTCACCACATACAATGGTCATCCCCGGCAAGGTAAAGCCTTGTTCCGGACCAACGATATGAACAACGCCCTGACGAACGTCTTCTACTGGGAAATATGGAACACCGAAGTCAGCTGTATTTTGAACAAGTGTTTCCACTTGAATACGGCTTTCTTCATTTTCAATACCTTTGGAACGATCTGTTGTCGGCACGTTATGATCCGCAACAGCCAAGGTTTGTCCAGGTGCACGCACTTTACGGCCGGAATTACGAAGCCCTTCAAATGCCTGAGGGCTGGTTACTTCGTGTACCATGTGACGGTCAATATATAGAAGGTTTGTACCGTCTTCTTGTGTTGCCACTACATGGCTGTCCCAGATTTTATCAAAGAGCGTACGGGGATTACCCATGGTTCCTCTCCCATCATGTTACCCAAATCATGTTTGAGTGATCACATATCGAAAATATTTTAATCCTGATCAGACCGCATATACCACGATCTGTATTTTGTATGGGTCGCAAAATGCCCCAAATCCTCAGAAAAAGCCAGTGTTTGAGAGTTGGAACAGTTATTCCTGACACTCAACATTCCCTATAATTGCATAAAGAAATATTATTTCAGCTTTTTACAAGCAAAAGGCACATATGGCATTAGCGGCGCACCTGATAAGGTGCCGCCGCTATCACCAAAAGACCCATAAGAAGCCTAACTAATTAAAATTAGTCAGCTTTCTTGGTAACGCGGCGCTCAACGATACGAGCTGCCTTACCTGTACGGCCACGCAAGTAGTATAATTTCGCACGGCGAACTTTACCGTAACGTACTACTTCGATGCTGTCCAAACGTGGGCTGTAAAGTGGGAATACACGTTCCACACCTTCACCGTAAGAAATCTTACGAACTGTGAAGTTAGAGTTTAAGCCAGCGTTTTTACGACCGATACACACGCCTTCAAATGCCTGTACACGTTCACGGGTGCCTTCGACAACCTTCACGTTAACGCGAACAGTGTCACCAGCTTGGAATTCAGGGATGCCACCTTCAGGTGTACGTGCGTCCAACTGTTCCTTTTCCAATTGCTCGATAATATTCATTGGTCGAGTCCTTTCTGAGTTTAATACTCGATGTGCAGTGGTTTGGGGCCTCTACCCGAAACATACTCCATCTAAAATTTTCTATTCCGCATCACCCACATATGTCGAAAAAAGATCCGGTCTACGTTCTTTTGTGATCTCTTTGGCTTGTTCCAGACGCCAGTCCCGAATTTTGCCATGGTTCCCACTTAAAAGAACTTCCGGTGTTTTTCGACCCTCCCAGTCACTGGGGCGGGTATATTGCGGATATTCAAGTAATCCGCTTGTAAAACTTTCTTCATCCAGCGATGCATCCGCGCCAAGAGCCCCCGGCAATAAACGCACCATGCTATCTAACATCGCAATGGCGGCTGGTTCTCCGCCCGACAGGACGAAATCCCCAAGGCTGACTTCGCGTATCTGGTGTTTATCCAACACCCGCTGGTCGATACCTTCATAACGCCCACAAAGGATCTTAACGCCGTCTTCCTCTGCTAGTTCCTGCGCAAGACGCTGATCAAAGCGTTCACCACGCGGGCTCATATAAACCAAAGGACCCGGTTTGTCAGATACTGCCTCAATGACTGCATCAATCACATCGGGGCGCATCACCATGCCCGGACCACCACCAAATGGTGTATCGTCCACTGTGCGATGCTTGTCGGTGGCAAAGTCTCTGATCTGAACCGTCTCCAATTCCCAAATGTTAGCTTCTCGTGCCCGCCCCGGTATGGAATATTCCAAAGCTCCAGAAAACATTTCTGGAAAAAGGGTTAACACAGTCGCCTGCCATTTCTGGGAAGACGAATCAGCCATTCCTGACCTCTTCACCGTCTGACGAACCATCTTCTATATCTGCCACATCCGCATCACGTTCACTCACCTCTACAGGTGGGACCACAATCAGATGACCAGCATCAATATCAATGCTTGGAACCACTTCCATCGAGAAAGGCAGCATAACTGACTTTCCGTCATAGCGGTGGACTTCCAAAATATCGCCAGCGCCGAAATTAAACAAAGCCTTCACGACACCATATTCTTCGCCGTCCTCTTCCAAGGCTTTCAGACCAACCAAATCCGCATGATAGAATTCACCATCATCCGCTTCTGGTAATTTGTCCCGGGCGATGAATAACTCAGTCCCTTTCAAAGTTTCTGCTTTATTCCGGTCTTTTACTTCAGCAATTTTTGCAATCAATTGACCTTTTGCCTGACCGATGATGGAAAGGTTGAAAGTCTCTTTGCCAGCTTCATCAGATAACGCCCCATAGGAAGTCAGCTGAGCAGGGTCTTCGGTGAAACTTTTCACCTTCACTGCTCCGCGAATTCCATGGGCGCCTGTGATGACACCTAAACAGAGTTTTTCAACTTCATTCGCCATAATAATGCGCATCCATCTCAATCAATTAGTCAAATTCATGCAAAACCATTTACCGAATTTGAAAGTTCTACGAAAAAAAACTGCTTATTCAGCAGCAGCTTCTTCTGTAGCAGCCGCAGCAGCTTCAGCAGCGGCAGCCAATTTCTCTTCTTTCTCACGAATACGCTCTTTTGTGCGTTCGCTTTGTTCTGCTTTCTTTGTTTGGCGAGGGATCAAACGCTCGCCCATGTCAGCAGCAGCCAAGAAACGTGCAACACGGTCTGTAGGTTTCGCGCCAACAGACATCCAGTGTTTTACACGCTCTGCGTCAAACAAAACACGATCAGCGTGATCTTTTGGTAACATCGGATTGAAGGAACCAATCTTTTCGATGTAACGACCATCACGAGGCATACGGGAATCAGCTACTACGATACGGTAGTAAGGGCGCTTCTTCGCACCACCACGTGCAAGACGAATTTTCAAGCTCATGGGTCTCTACTTTCTATTTAGTTTAAACCTTGCGGTTATTTGAGGTCTGCTTTCGCATTCCCCGCTTCAATTAAGCTCGGCATTGTCACCAAGTTGGGGGTTAGATCATTTTAGCGTCTAAAACCGCCACCTGGTGGCATCATATTGGGAGGGATCATACCGCCGAGCGAACGCATCAACCCCTTTTCTCCCAACTTTGAAACTTTCTTCATCATCTTGGACATCATCTGATGTTGTTTCAGAATTTTATTAACTTCCTGAACAGATGTGCCAGAACCCGCCGCGATACGTTGTTTACGTTTCGCATGGATGAGTTTCGGATTCTTACGTTCCGCCTTTGTCATGGAAGAAATAATAGCTTCCTGACGGACAATCATTTTGTCATCGATGCCAGCACCAGCCATCTGCTTTTTCATCTTGCCAACACCTGGCAACATGCCCATCAGACCTTCCATACCGCCCATCTTGCGCATTTGCTTTAATTGCTTTGCCATATCATCAAGGTCGAACTGACCTTTCTGCATCTTCTTGGCAAGTTCTTCAGCTTCTTCCTCATCAATTGTTTCTTGTGCTTTTTCAACCAAGGAAACAACATCGCCCATACCCAAAATACGATTAGCAAGACGATCGGCATGAAATTCTTCAATTTCTTCCATCTTCTCGCCAGTACCGAGGAATTTAATCGGGCAATTGGCAACTTTACGCATGGACAATGCCGCACCACCGCGTGCATCACCATCAATACGGGTCAAAACAATACCTGTCAGGGACATCTTTTGATTAAAGCTATCCGCGACAGTCACCGCATCCTGACCTGTCATAGAATCAGCAACCAACAAAATTTCTTGTGGGTTTGTCACCGCTTTTACAGCAGCAACTTCATCCATCAAGCCTTCGTCGATATGTAAACGACCAGCTGTATCAAGCATCACAATATCGTAACCGCCAAGCTTACCCGCTTGCATCGCACGCTTTGCGATATCAACAGGTTGTTGACCCGCAACGATTGGCAAGGTCTTAACGTCTACCTGCTCACCCAATACAGCCAATTGTTCTTGCGCCGCAGGGCGCGCCACATCAAGAGAGGCCATAAGAACTTTCTTACGTTCTTTCTCTTGCAGGCGTTTTGCAATTTTTGCCGTGGAGGTTGTCTTACCAGAACCTTGCAAACCTACCATCATAATAGCTACAGGTGGCTCACCTAGCAGATTAAGCCCTTGGCTTTCTGCACCCAACATATCCACCAAGGCATCGTGAACAATTTTAACAACCTGTTGACCCGGGGTCACAGATTTTAAAACAGCTTCACCAACCGCTTTTTCTTTCACTTCCTTGATAAAGCTTTTCACAACAGGGAGAGCAACATCAGCATCCAGCAATGCCAAGCGAATTTCGCGCATTGCCTCAGATACGTCAGCCTCTTTCAAGGCGCCGCGACGCTTCAAGCCATCAAATACAGAACCAAGACGGTTACTTAATGTATCAAACATTGTGCTCTCAAACCTTGTTGATATGCTTTTCAGTGATTGAAAAACCAGTTCAAAACCAACAACAAAACCTATAAAAAAGGCCCAAAGCAAAACGCGCCAGTGTGCGAACCCTCGCAGACTGACGTTGCCCCACAGGACTTAGGAATACCTAGGTTGTGGCTGATTTGTTGCACGGCTTATACGTATTAATGCTTTACCTGTCAAGCGTAAGTCACGGTTTTTCGCGGTTTTCCGACTCTTTTTCGATTCCCGTTGGACTTTTCCACAATAAAAGCTATAACCGCGCGGTTCGAAAGACGAATTGGAACAGATTTCTTTATCATTCGACTTTTCAATTTCATCACCTATATTAAGGAAAACTTGGACAGAGTCGATAGTCGACACTTACCATATTATTTACGGACATAGAGTTATGGTTGCTTTTCGCAAAATGCATGGTTTGGGGAATGATTTCATCGTGGTTGATAATCGCGATGGTAAGCTCAAGCTATCTGATGAGCAAATCAAACTGATGTCCCATCGCCGCCTCGGCATTGGCTGTGACCAGTTTATTATTCTAGAACCAGCACAAAATTCAGACGCTGACGTTTTTATGCGCATTCACAACCCGGACGCCAGTGAATCCGGCGCTTGCGGCAATGCGACACGATGTGTGGCATCCTTGATCATTGCCGAAACAGGACAAAGTGAAATCATCATCGAAACCTTGCGCGGGTTACTGCCAAGCAAAAATATTGGTGGCGGCCTTTATTCTGTGAATATGGGCGGTGCATTACTTGATTGGCAAAATATTCCATTGTCCGGAGATATAGATACAACAAAACTTCCAATCGAAGTTGATGGCGCTGCCACACCGTTTGCCGTTGGCATGGGTAATCCGCATTGTGTCTTCTTTGTAGATGACGCAGATAAAATCAATCTTGAAAAAGTTGGCCCCGAAGCAGAACATCATCCGCTATTCCCAGAACGCACCAATGTCGAATTTGTGAGTAAAAAGTCTGATGGCAGTTTGCGCATGCGAGTATGGGAACGTAGTGCCGGCATTACTATGGCTTGTGGTTCTGGCGCCTGCGCAGTAGGTGTCGCTGCCTTTGAAAGCGGCTTTACCGACAATCGTAGAATGGACATTGAATTGGATGGCGGTGTCCTAACAATTGAATATCTGGAAAATGGGGATGTTATTATGACAGGCCCAGTTGCCACATCCTTTATCAGTGATTTCGATTTGGATGAGGCCGCCCGATCATGGTGAGTGACTTAAATACCAATCCGCCAGAGGCCGAAAATGGCACTGACGATCCAATCCAGCCTCGCCCCGTCGAAGAACATGTAGATAATAATCTGGACATCGTGACCTTTGGCTGCCGCCTGAATTCGTATGAATCAGAAGTGATGCGAGATAATGCCCGAAAAGCTGGCCTTGAAGATGCGATCATCTTTAATACATGCGCTGTAACATCAGAAGCAGAGCGCCAAGCACGCCAAGCGATCCGTCGCGCAGCACGGAACAATCCCGATGCAAAAATTATTGTGACAGGCTGTGCGGCACAAGTGAATAGTAATCAGTTTGCTGAGATGCCGGAAGTCAGTAAAGTCATTGGCAATATAGAAAAGCTTGAACAAGAAAGCTTTAATCCCGCCTCTTTCGGCATCGAATCTTCTGAAAAAGTGCAGGTAAACGACATCATGTCGGTGAAAGAAACCGCGAACCATTTGGTCGCTGGTTTCGAAGGACGTGCACGTGCTTTTGTACAAGTTCAAAATGGCTGTGATCACCGTTGCACCTTCTGCATTATTCCTTATGGCCGCGGCAATAGCCGATCCGTACCAATGGGCGAAATTACCCAACAGGTAAAATCCCTTATTGAAAATGGTTATAAAGAAATTGTGCTCACCGGAGTGGATATCACTTCCTATGGTGCGGATTTACCGGGCACACCGTCTCTAGGACAGATGGTTAGACGCCTCTTGCAAGCTGTGCCGGAATTGCCACGCCTTCGTATATCTTCCATTGACTGCATTGAAATGGATGAAGACCTGTTTGATGTGATTGCAAGTGAGCCCCGCCTTATGCCGCATTTGCATTTATCTTTGCAGGCGGGCGATGACATGATCTTAAAACGGATGAAGCGTCGTCACGGACGACAAGATGCGATTGATCTCTGTAAACGTTTGCGCGATATACGTCCGGATATCGTTTTTGGCGCGGACCTGATCGCGGGCTTCCCGACCGAAACAGATGAGATGTTCGAAAACACCCTGAAGACTGTAGAAGAATGTGGTTTGCTTTACCTACATGTCTTTCCGTATTCTGAACGCCCGGGTACACCAGCTGCACGTATTCCAAATCAAGTCCCAAAAAATATTCGTAAAGAACGCGCCCAGAAAATCCGTGAGGCTGGCAAATTTCAGGAAGAAAAATATCTAGAAAGCTGCATCGGGACAGAAGCCCAAGTCTTGTTTGAACGTAATGGTCTTGGTCGAAATGAACAGTTTGCTTGTGTAAAGCTGTCGATTGATGTACCCGATGGCACATTATTAAATGTCAAAATCACCGGGCGGGACGGCATGACCCTTATCGGTGAACCTATAGAATCCTAAATCAGGATTAAGTGAGGGGTCTTATGAGTGGCGGTTGGTTTTCCAAATTAAAAGCTGGTCTTTCTAAATCTTCCAACAAACTCGTTGGCGGCATCACCGATGTTTTCACCAAACGAAAACTAGATGATGACGCATTAGAAGAATTAGAAGATATCTTAATTGCAGGTGATCTTGGCCCGCAAACTGCAATAAAACTGACCGAAGCATTAGCAAAAAATCGTTATGATAAAGAAATCAGCGATGAGGAAGTGCGTACAGTTCTATCAGAAGAAATCACCAAAATTCTGGAACCGGTTGCTCAACCGCTTGAAATTAACAAATCCCATAACCCGCATATCGTACTTGTTGTGGGTGTAAACGGGTCTGGCAAAACCACAACAATCGGCAAACTTGCAAAACATTATAGCGAAAGCGGTTTAAAAGTCATGATGGCGGCGGGTGACACCTTCCGTGCAGCAGCAGTTGAACAATTGAAGATCTGGGGTGATCGCACAGGCTGTTCCGTTGTTGCACGTGATACAGGCGCTGATGCCGCGGGCCTTGCTTTTGATGCTATCGAACAAGCGCGTAATGAAAATGCAGATGTATTGCTAATTGATACAGCTGGACGACTACAAAACAAAAAAGATTTAATGGCGGAACTTGAAAAAGTTATCCGTGTGATAAAGAAACTGGCGCCAGACGCACCACATGATGTCTTGATGGTTCTAGATGCGACAGTTGGGCAAAATGCCCATTCCCAAGTTGAAATTTTCCGAGATACCGTTGGGGTGACGGGCCTTGCTTTGACCAAGCTTGACGGTACTGCCAAAGGCGGTGTGCTTGTGGCTTTAGCTGAAAAATTTGCCCTACCTGTTCATGTGATCGGGGTTGGCGAGCAAGCCGATGACATGCGCCCGTTTGAGGCAAATGCTTATGCTCGCAGTTTAATGGGATTGGATTAAATGATCACTTGTTATGTGAAATACGAAGTCGATATTTACAAAGTAGATGAATTTGAAACATATGCCAAAATGTGGATGCCAATTGTCGAACGTTTAGGCGGCACCCATCATGGCTATTTCTTACCGCATGAAAGTGCAGGTGATCTGGCCGTTACTTTATTCTCCTTTCCAAGCCTAGCCGCTTATGAGGACTACCGGATCAAAGCAGCGGAAGATGAAGAGGCAAAAGCGGCCTTGGATTACGCAGATAAAACAAGATGCTTTCATCGTTTTGATCGTGAATTTCTACGCCCTGTTTTTCCAGAATAAAAAGAAAGCCATGAAGTATACCCTTCATGGCTTTTTCAACTTAGGCTAAAATAAAATCCCGAAGAATAATCTAGCCACCCTCTTCCATCTGCTGATGTTTATCTTGGGCTTCGCGCAGGCTATTCAACAATTCTTGACCCGTACGACCACCATCGCCTTTAATTTTCTGCCCCATAACCACACGAATGAGATCAATATGCGCAGAAACCAAATCTAGTAAAGGCCCAGTAATCCGCGTGCCTTCCTCTGTGCATTCATACAAAGATTTACCAAACTGCGTCATCAACGGATAACCAAAGATGCCACCCTGACCACGTAGTTCTAGCGCGATTGTATGGATAGTATTTAAATGTTCTGCTTGTTCCGCCGGATCATCCATAAATTCAATGGCACGATGATGCGCTTGCGTAAGCTTTTCGATGGAATCTTGCACCCAATCTGCATAATCAGACTCCATATCCTTCACTTTATTTTCAGCCGCATCCAACAAAGCCATATCAAATGCTGGTTCTTCATCGCTACCCGCCCCGCCAAAGCCAGTCGCAAGTTTCTGCTTTAGATTTCGTGGCTTACGAATTTCCCAGATACGTTTTTTACTTTTGCGTAAAGAGGATAAGTCCTTACCGGAATGCACAATCTCTTTATCTTCTTTTGTCGACACACGACGGTCTTCCGCCACTGGGCGTTGACGACGACGGCGATCGGGACCAAAGAATGTAGGACAATAGATATAAGGACGCGGACGTTCCACACATGCTGTTAATCTAGATGCCAACATGGTCGCAGAGAACGGTTTTGCAAGAAACTCATCAATACCTGCATCACGTGCTTTTTCAATGACCTCGCGATCTGCAGCAGCAGACACCATGATAAACGGAATAAAACGGTCAGGGGAACGATCATGACGACGCACCCAATGTAAAAACATTGTGCCATCCACCAACGGCATAAACTGATCACAGATGATCAAATCAATACCAGACATTCCAACCATGGATTTTGTCTTCTTTCCTGCAGGTGACATGATGGCAATAGCTTCTTCACCATTTTCCGCCGTAGAAATGCGCTCAATACCTAATGCACGCAGAACCCCGACAATCAGGGAACGCATGAATAAACTATCTTCTACTACAAGAACAGATAAGCGACTGAAATCGTAACGTGCCATTAATTTGAAACTCTTTTTTCTTTTCTATTTAAACCCAGACCTTATTTCGGCAATTTAACAACGAAATAAACCCATTGAAAAGCAAATAGATGTTTAAAATGCAGATTTTCTTAATGAAAGTTCAAACAAGAATATTTAGGTAATAGCCACGTTGGGGGACATCCGCACGTGGTTTTCCTTCCGTATCGCGCGTCAGGAGCTTTGCCAAACGGTCAAATGCAGCACGTAAGTTATAGGGATCACGCTTTGGTGCAGACTTACGTGACTGTGCTTCGGGTAGACGCGTAGATGCATCCCCAACGTTTGATCCACGCGGGCGACTTACTGGCGCTTGAATTAGACCGCCACCTGATTGGCCAATAGAAGGATTTCTTTCACTCATATTTTCACGATACCTGAAACTTTTATTACGGTCTAGCCTATAACCACCTTTTGGGCATTTTCTAACCATAATCGTGACATATAGAACTCATAAACATGAATAATCACTCATGCATAGGTGAAAAATCCGAGATTGGTATTTCCTGTTCAGACTGTTAATCAAACAGAAGTTAGGTCGGAGAAAAAAATGAGTTTAGACATCATTGCGATAACGATGGTTTTAAGTGCTGCCGTTTTGCATGCCAGCTGGAATGCTTTGGTTAAATCAGCTGCAGATAAATGGATGCTGTTTGGATCCATGACTTTACTGGGTGCAATTGCTTGTCTTTTTGTCTTGCCATTTCTTCCAATGCCAGACGGAGAAACATGGGGATGGCTTGCACTATCAACCATGATCCACTTCGCATACTATGCATTATTACTCATGTCCTACAAAGTTGGAGACTTGAGTAAGGTATATCCAATTGCCCGCGGTTCAGCTCCTATCCTTGTTGCACTAGGCAGCTTTCTTTTTGCCGGAGAAGTCCTATCCACCCCCGCATATATAGCGATTGTGCTTTCCAGCCTTGGCATTATGGCCTTAGCCTTTGAAAAGGGCATGCCCAGAAAGGGAGATCGTAAACCTATTGTCTTGGCCATACTAACAGGCATGATGATTGGGGCTTATACAATCACGGATGGATTAGGTGTGCGCAGCACGGAAAATAAACTCACCTATATCTTCTGGCTCTTCACATTAGAAGGCATCCCGTTCTTGATTTGGATTGTTTATCGCAGGAAAGCGTACCTACCTTTCCTTCAAAGTAACTGGACATATGCCGTAGGCGGCGCCTTTGCCTCCCATACAGCATATGGGCTTGTGATGGCCGCCCTTGCTGTTGGTGGCATGGCGTCCGTCTCCGCCCTTCGGGAAACGTCTGTCATTATCGCCGCAATTATTGGCACAGTTCTTTTGAAAGAAGCGTTTGGTAAATGGCGTATCGCAGCTGCAGGCATGGTTGGAAGCGGTGTGATTTTCTTGAATTTCTTCGGATAAAGTGACAAAGCTGTCCTTGCGGAGTTGAAAGTTAATCGTTAAAGACTAAATCCTCTATAGAAAAAGAGGATAACCATGTCAGATCATCAAAACGTTACAACTGAAAACAAAGAACCAAAATGGGTAAAGACATTGGTGGATTACGGTCCGCTTGTGGCATTCTTTATCACCTATTGGAAGACAGATGATCTGATCGATGCGACCAAAGTCATTATGGCAACAACCGCAGCTGCTATCATGATTTCACTCATCATTACCCGCAAACTCCCGATTATGCCGTTAGTGACTGCGGCTGTGATTGGTATTTTCGGTGGCCTTACAATTTATTTAAACGATGAAACCTTCATCAAAATGAAACCAACTATTATTCAGGCAGCTTTTGCCCTTATTTTGGGTATTGGTGTGCTTTTGAAAAAAGTTTGGTTAAAACATCTATTTGGGGGTGCAATGAAAATGCCGGATGCAGCATGGCGTACACTCACCATACGTTTTATCGGCTTCTTCTTATTCAGTGCGGCTTTAAATGAAATTGTCTGGCGTACTCAGAGCACAGATCTTTGGGTGAATTTCAAAGTGTTTGGCTTATTGATTTTGACATTTGGTTTTATCGCAACTCAAATGCCTTTTATGTCCAAACATATGATTGATGATGAAGATAAAGGTGACGCTTAAAGCTTAAGCGTCTCACCCATATTGCCAAAGGGGGCAAAATCTTTGCGCTCTTTACTCTCTTGATATTGCTTTAACGCCCAATGGACCGTTGGGAATGCCAGTTCATTCCACGGAATATCTGCCCAATCAAAAAGTGCAACTTCCAGACTTTCTTCGCCTGCGTCAAAAACAGGTTCAGAAATTGTGGCACGATAAATCATTTGGACCTGTGAAATACGCGGAATAGTATAGATCGCAAGCAGCGCATTAATATCAATCTTTGCGCAAGCCTCTTCCCATGCTTCACGGGCAGCTCCCTCTGCCGGGGTTTCATTTAATTCCATATAGCCCGCAGGGATAGTCCAATAACCGTGACGCGGTTCTATCGCACGGCGACATAACAAGAATTTTTCACCATAGGTAACAACAGCCCCTGCAACCATCAACGGGTTTTCATAGTTGATAAACTTGCATTCTGGGCATACAAGACGTTCTACCGTATCGCCTTCGGGGATTTGCCGAATACGTGGGCCGCCTGAAATGTGATCATTTGGACTAGACATGGATGCAGATTGCGCCATGATTGGCTGAACAGCAACAGGAAAATGAATAAATGGCTAGTATTGAATTAGATTTGGAAACTGCAATGGATCATTACCGCGAGGGTGAACTGGATGCAGCGAAAGCCATTTATGATGAAATCCTAAAAAGCCATCCAGATAATCAGGAAGCCCTTGATTGGCGTGGTGAAATTGCCATCCAACAAGATGAATATGAAATTGCATCTGAATGTCTTGGTCGCAGTAAAGAGCTCTATCCGCAAGATTTTGATGAAAACTGCAAACTTGGTCTGGCTTATTACGAACTTAGTGAAGCAGAATTAGCGGTGGACACATTAAAAGAAGCAATAGACCTCGATGCTGATGATCTCGTATCTCACTCCAATCTGGGAAAATCCCTTTACGATTTATATAATGCCGGATTGACTATTCCCCATTTGAAAGAAAAAGCACAGCGTATTGCTCTTGATTGGGTGACAAAATTTCCAGAACAACCCGATGCTGCACATATGGGCGCGGCTGTTGCAGGCTTACCCGCGCCGGAACGCGCAAATGATGCTTATGTGGCTGACGTATTCAATGATTTCGCACCAGATTTTGAAGACAAGCTAGAGGAGCTTGGTTATCAAGCGCCCAAACTTTTACACCAGCTTCTTCAAGATCAACTTGCACCTGAGGGGCAAAAACTTTCTGTTCTTGATGCTGGATGCGGTACGGGGCTTTGCGGTCCACTTTTGCGCCCTTGGGCAAGTAAGCTTCACGGTGTTGATCTAAGCCCCGGCATGTTAGAAAAAGCCTCTGATAAAGGTGATTATGACGCATTAGATGAAGCTGAACTCACAGGCTTTATGAATGATCATCGCATGCAATATGAGCTCGTGGTTGCAGCCGATGTTTTTTGTTATTTCGGTGATCTGGAAGAAATTTTCGCCGCAAGTCATGAATGCTTGAAAAGTAATGGTCATCTTGCTTTCTCATTAGAATGCAAAAAAGTCATCAATTATGAATTACATGCCAGTGGTCGTTACAGTCACGCAGAAGATTATGTTTTAAACTGCCTGCGTAAAACTGGCTTTAATTTAATTAGAAAAGAACAGGCTGTTCTTCGCTGGGAATATGGTAACGAAGTAAACGGCATTATTGTTCTCGCCCAAAAGGCTTAATTTAAATATGACACTCGCCAAATAGTACCGCCACGCGCGTCACTGACAATAACTGCGCCTGTTTTATCTATCGTAAGGCCTGCAGGACGCCCCCATACCTTCGCCGTCGTATATTGTTCGTCAGGGTTGAGGCGAAATCCGGTGAGGAAATTGATATACCGCCCTGTTGGTTTTGTACCATCAAATTCCACACGAACAACTTTATAGCCTGTTGGATTGGCCGCATTCCATGATCCGTGCAAGGCAACCAGCGCGTCATCCTTCCATTCTTCTGGCACATTTGCTTTATGGAGAAATACAAGTCCAAGAGGGGCAGAATGTGAGACAAATAGAACATCTGGCACTATAGATTTTTGAACAAGATCAGGCCGAAGGTGCGCCATACGTGGTTGTGGATTTTGACCGATATACGCATAAGGCCAGCCGAAAAAATCTCCTTTTTCCACTTTGGTAAAGTAATCAGGTACTAAACCATCCCCCATGCCATCACGTTCATTCACCACCGTATACACTTCATCCGTGACAGGGTGGAAAGCCGTACCAACTGGATTACGAAGGCCAAACCCATATATACCGCGACTTTCCAATTTACCTTGTGAGGTAAATGCAAATTCTTTCAAAGCCGCACGGGGTAAGTCTTCTTCGGAAATATTGGACCGACTTCCAATAGCTGCAATTACTGTTTGTCCATCTTTTGAAATCGCCAGATTTCTGGTCCAATGCCCACCGGATGGCCCTAATTCATTTGGCTTAGTGAGAATTTCAGCGTCAACACGAAGGTCTTCCAAATCCAAACGCCTGATATAATCTAGATCAGCAACATAGAGACTATCACCATAAATGGCTAAACCGTGCGGCGTATCGAAATCTTGTGACAAAACCTCAATATCATCCACCACCTGATCCCCATCACTATCATAAAGTCGTGAAAGTTGATCATGAGAAGATTGCGCCAGAAAGATGTCTCCGTTTTCCGCCGTCACCATATTTCTTGGATGTGCAATATCCTCAAAGAGTAATTGGACATCGAAATCGGCTGGTGCAACGGGTTTCATATTATCATCACGCTTAACAAGCCTTGAAGAACGACTTGTAGATTCAGTTGCATATGGCTTTGCCAGCTTATCAGGGTCCACATAAAAAACTTCACCCGGCTGCTCAGCCAGCGAGTTTATGGAAATTACTATCCCACCAAGACAAAAAAGAAGAGGCATGATTTTTTTCATGCCCCTAGCTTAACTCAGAATTTTCTGAACTCAAATCACGAATATTTTATGCATTCATTAATGCGGCAACACCCGGTAGTTCTTTACCTTCCATCCACTCAAGGAAAGCGCCACCTGCTGTTGAGATATAAGTCAAATCCTCACTTGCACCGGCATGTGCCATCGCGGCAACTGTGTCGCCACCGCCAGCGATAGAAACAAGCTTACATGCCTTGGTCAGTTCTGCTGCTTTTTGAGCAACGGAAACAGTACCCTTGTCAAAAGGTTCAATTTCAAACGCCCCAAGCGGGCCATTCCACAACAATGTCTTACAACCATCCAACTTTGCATTAAGCGCAGCAATACTATCTGGACCAAGATCTAGGATCATGCCTTTTTCCTGAACTGCTGTTACAGGACGGATTTCCATATCTGCGCCCGCTTTGAACTCTTCTGCTACTGCGCCATCAACAGGTAACAAGATTTCACAATTTGCTTCATTAGCTTTACCAAGAATCTCTAGGGCGGTATCTTTCAAATCCTTTTCACAAAGACTTGCACCAATATCAGTGCCCATTGCGTAAAGGAATGTATTGGCCATGCCGCCGCCAATCACAAGCATATCTACCTTATCTACCAAATGACCTAAAACAGCCAGCTTGGTAGATACCTTCGCGCCACCAACAATTGCCATCACCGGGTGATTTGGATTTCCCAATGCCGCATCTAACGCTTTCAATTCTGCCTCCATATTGCGGCCTGCAACAGCAGGCAGGCGTTTTGCAATTGCTTCAGTCGACGCATGGGCACGATGCGCAGCGGAAAAGGCATCATTTACATAAATATCCCCAAGTTTTGCCAAACTATCAGCGAAAGCGCCATCATTCTTTTCTTCTTCGGCATAATAACGCAAATTTTCCAACATCAAGACATCACCTTCTTTCATGGCCGCCACAGCACTTTCTGCTTTCGCTCCGATGCAATCATCAACAAAGGCAACTTCACACCCTAAGGCCTCTGCCACAGCGTCTTGAATATGGCCCAAAGACATTTCCGGAACAGGCTGACCTTTCGGACGGCCAAAATGGCTTAACAAGACAACACGTGCCCCAGCAGCCTGCAAATCACGGATTGTAGGCAATAGACGGACGATACGCGTATTATCGGTTACCGCACCATCTTTCATTGGTACGTTTAAGTCACCACGCACCAAAACTGTTTTACCATTCACATTCACATCATCGAGGGTTTTAAACATTGCGTTCTCCATATCGCTCGCCCGGCTATATTCTAGCATATTCCGCTTTAAAACTGTCAGTCAGATACTAGATTTTGACCAATAAGAAAAGGTGTATGTTCGTCTGGTTAAAGTGATTTCGATGGAAAATTGAAATAGAGGTCGTAAAATACATTCCAACGACTTTAACAGGATGAAATTCATGGAAATAAAAATTGATGATTTAAGTGGCGATGAGATAAAAAATCTGCTGCAAGTTCATCTAGATACAATGGCTTCTATATCGCCACCCGAAAGCTGTCACGCACTTGATTTAGATGGACTAAGACATGATAGCGTAACCTTTTGGACAGTTTGGGAAAAAGATGAACTTGTTGGATGTGGCGCCTTAAAGGAACTTGGTCACCAAGAAAGCGAGCTCAAATCCATGCATACGCCAGCCAAACATCGCGGCAAAGGCATTGCAGCGAAACTGGTTAGTCATATCATCCAAATAGCGAAATCCAGAGGTTTGAGAAAAATTTGTCTGGAAACGGGGTCACAGCCAGAATTCAAACCAGCTCGTGATTTATATTCAGGTTTTGGATTTATCGAATGCCCGCCGTTTGGCGACTATGTATATGATCCAAACAGTACCTTCATGAGCTTGGACCTCACCAAAGAAGGCTAAAACCTTTCTCACCTCTTGGCAGTCATGCAAACCACTGGTATCGTTGCGTCAAATTAAACTAGAAAAGAACTATTTTCCGGACAAAGGGATCAAAAATGAGTATCCGTATCAATTCGAATTTCGATTCAGGTGCAATCGATGTTGTATCAGCTGAGGACGCCGACAATATCCGCCTTCGCATCGCCGCCGATGCAGGTGGGGAGTTCCGTCAATGGTTCCACTTTCGTGTAAGTGGTATCAAGGGTGAGCAAATGGTCCTGAAATTTGAAGATATGGATACAACTGCTTATCCACCAGGTTGGGAAAACTACAAATGTCGCGCATCCTACGACCGCGAGACTTGGTTCCAAGTCGATACAGAATTTGACGGTAAAACCATGACGGTCCGCCATATGGGTCAAGCGGATACCATCTATTTTGCATATTTCGCGCCTTATTGTCGTGAACGTCAATTAGATTTGATTGCTGAGATTGGTCTGCATCCTGCCTGTAACGTCGAAGTTCTAGGTGAAACCCTAGATGGTCAAGATTTAGACATGTTGATCATTGGCGATGATTGGGATCATGAAAAACTGAAAATCTGGTTTATTGCTCGTCAACATCCGGGCGAAACCCAAGCAAGCTGGTGGATGGAAGGCATGTTACGCCGCCTATTGGATGACAGTGATCCTGTGAGTCGCAGCCTTCTTCAAAAATGCGTTTTCTACGTTGTCCCAAACATGAACCCAGATGGAAGTAAACGTGGTTATTTACGTACAAACGCCGCGGGTGCTAATCTAAACCGCGAATGGGCAACCCCATCTATGGAACACAGCCCGGAAGTTTTCTTGGTCGACCAGGAAATGAGGGAAATTGGTCTTGATTTCTGTTTAGATGTTCATGGGGATGAGTCCATACCTTATTGCTTTATTGCAAACGCGGATGCTATTCCCAATTGTGATCCACGTTTAATTGAACTTAGAAAGTCTTATGAGGCAAATTTGGCTGCTGTTAGTCCTGACTTCCAAACGGAACATGGCTACCCAGAAACCAAACCGGGCGAAGCAAATTTGACAATTGCCAGCGCACATATTCAAAATACTCACCAAGCATTGACTATGACCTTGGAAATGCCGTTTAAAGATAACGATGATCTACCAGATGAATTTATGGGTTGGTCACCTGAACGATCTCGCAAACTTGGTCAATCATGCCTGGACGCACTTTGGGCGATCCATGGCGACTTAAGAAAATAAGCTGAGCGCTATTAGGAGTTTTAATCAATGTATTTAGGGGATGAATATGTTTGATACCAGTAAAGCCATCCGTAATAAATCTGACGATTTAGCAGATAAAGTTATGGAAGGTCAGTCGGTTTCTATATATTTGCGCCCTAATGATACCCGCGAAGACGAACTAGGTCTCGGCCCCTATATTGAATCAGTTTATCTACCACATTTAATCGTTCGAGATAAAATGGTCTGGGCAGGACAAGATCGAAATGTGGCTGGGGTTGCTGGTGCGTCCCTATCCCATACGGCAGGTTACCTCTATTGCAATGCGATCGATATGTTTATGAACTATCGGATGAGTGATGAACAGTTAAACGAAAAATCGCCGAACCTTTCAATTTTAATGCTCTCCAGTAGCCATTATTCCGAGTTACGTTGGCATTGCCATGACGATTACGAATTGGTCTGGGAAGATAAACCAAAACAAGATAAATCAAAAATTGTCGAAGCAATACATCGTGGGGCAAAATTCAAAATCGCCTTTCTTGACGAGAAAGAATTTTGGAACATTCATCCAGTTTATTATCCATTTTACTATCCCGACAAAGATATATTGGAATTCCATACCCATTTAGGTTGCCTGCCAAATCTTGTCAAAGAATCCCCTGCGCATCTCGACACCATCTGGAAACAAGCCAATGGTGTCAATTTGGACAGTACAAGCCCTGCGGCGGTGCATCAGAAAGTTGCTGCAAGTAATTCTGGCTTCTGGATCAAATATAAAGTGCGTGATAATGGGTATTATCAAACCATCGAAGATCAAAAAAATGGCCGTCGACGCCCCTATAAGCGTATGAAGATTTTCGCATCCAAAGCTATGTAACGCGTAAAAC
>NZ_SMMC01000123.1 GCF_009711445.1 Curvivirga aplysinae
CTAATAACTTATTAAAGACAAATTAAATGCCATTTGGCAATAATGTTTACACATAACTTCAGTTATGCCAAAGGAATATCACTTTAAAAAACACGCCCTTTGATGTCGTAACTTTGCAAGAAAAAGTCGTTGCAGATTAAATTCAATTTTGCCTACAGTTTGGAAGGATAAAATAACAACGCAAAATGCGGTAGTTTTAGTGGAGTGAAATGAATGACAGCTGAAGTCATCAAATCCCGTCGCGGTGGTCGGAAAGCACGTGTTGCAGTCCGTGAGGCACCTTTAGCCGAAGATATTCGTCCAATCAAACCTGGACTGGAAGGTGGAAATTACAAACCACTTTCACAATCTGATATGGACAAAATCAACGAAGCAGCCCTTAAAGCGCTCGAAACAATCGGCATGTCAAATGCAATCCCGTCATGCCGTGAGTTATTCCTAAATGCTGGTGCAACTGAAACATCTGAGGGCCGTATCCTGATCCCACGATCCATGGTGGAAGACACATTAAGCAAATGTGCTCGTAAATTTCCACTCCATGCTCAAGACCCAAAATTTGACTTAGAGCCATGGGGAAGCAAAGTACATTTTGGTACTGCGGGTGCTGCTGTGCATATGGTCGATCATGAAACCCGCGACTATCGCGAATCCACCCTTAAAGATCTATACAACATGGCACGTATAGTTGATCAAATGGATAATATTCATTTTTTCCAGCGAACAGTTGTTCCCCGTGACTTACCTGATGCTCTAGAAATGGATGTGAATACAACATATGCATCCGTTATGGGCACAAAGAAACATGTAGGTGCAAGCTGGGTTTTGCCAGAACATTTGGAAGCTTCTTTAAAAATGCTTCATGAAATAGCTGGTGGAGAAGATAAATGGCGTGAACGTCCATTCGTAAGTATGTCTTGCTGCTTTGTTGTTCCACCAATGAAGTTTGCCGAAGATGCGTGTGCAACAATGGAAGTTGGTGTTCGCGCAGGTATGCCGATCTTGCTACTATCCGCAGGACAAGCAGGTGCGACAAGCCCTGCTGCTTTGGCCGGTTCCTTGGTTCAAGCGGTCGCAGAAGTTCTCGCAGGTTTAGTCTATGTGAACCTTATTAAACCGGGGGCGCCTGCAATCTTCGGCACATGGCCCTTTGTATCCGATTTGCGTACAGGCGCAATGAGCGGAGGTTCAGGAGAACAAGCACTTCTGACGGCAGGCTGCGCACAAATGGCACAATATTATGATCTAACAGGTGGTGCACCTGGTGGCATCACAGATTCCAAACTTGTGGATGCGCAAGCGGGATATGAAAAAGGATATAATCATACACTTGCTGCAAATTCTGGCCTGAATATGGTTTACGAATCCGCTGGTATGCATGCCAGCCTATTGGGAGCAAGTCTGGAAGGTCTCGTTGTTGATAATGATTCTATCGGTGCCGCTCTTCGGACTGTCCGTGGCATTAAGGTTGATGAAGATAGTCTATCATTGGAAGCTATTCGTGATGTCTGCATCGGCGGACCAGGACATTATCTAGGCCATGATCAGACAATCCAACGCATGCAATCCGACTATGCGTATCCAGATGTTGGAGATAGAACAAGCCCTAAGGAATGGGCAGAGGTAGGATCAACCTCAATAGATGAACGTGCGCATAAGAAAGTAAGAGAAATCTTATCCTCCCATTATCCTGACCATGTCAGTGATGAGATTGATCAGAAAATCCGTTCCGAGTTGCCGATCAAACTGGATCGGGATTATATGAAGCCACAAGCATAAAGTGATAAGTGGAGACAAAAAAATGAAAACACATGCAAGAGTAGTTGTGATTGGCGGCGGTGTTGTCGGGTGTAGTACTCTCTATCACCTTACAAAGATGGGCTGGAATGATGTGGTTATGGTGGAAAAAGATGAACTAACATCCGGTTCCACATGGCATGCAGCGGGTAATGTGCCTACCTATTCAGGCAACCTAAACATCATGAAGATGCAACCTTACTCGACCAAACTTTATTCCACTTTGGCAGATGAAGTGGACTATCCATTCAATTATCACGTAACTGGTTCAATTCGGACCGCGAACAACCGTCATCGCATGGATGAATTTAAACATGTGGTTGCAATGGCGAATTCCCATGGCCTTGATTATGAAATGCTGACACCTGATGAAATGAAAGAACGTCACCCTTTCATGGAATTACATAATTTGGAAGGCGGCCTCTGGGATCCATATGATGGCGATATAGACCCGTCACAAGTTACACAAGCCTTGGCGAAAGGTGCCCGTGACGGCGGTGCAGAAATTCATCGCTTCAACCCGGTTGATGCCATCAAACAGCAACCAAATGGTGAATGGGAAGTTAGCACAAAAGAAGGTGTAATAACTTGTGAAATCTTAGTAAACGCAGCGGGTTATTATGGCGGTGAAGTTGCTAAAATGATGGGAGTTGAAATTCCTGTCATTTCCATGTCCCACCAATATTTGGTAACTGAAGGCATTGCTGAACTTGAGAATTATGGTGATAACCTCCCTCTTCTTCGCGATCCAGATGACAGTTATTATTTACGCAAAGAACGCGATGGCCTGATTCTCGGTCCATATGAATGGAAAGCAACCGCAATGTGGCAAGATGGCTTGCCCGATAACTTTGCGTATCAGCTATGGGATGATGATCTGGAACGTTTGGAATGGTATATTGAACAAGCCATGGCCCGCGTGCCTATTCTCGGTACTGTTGGCGTTAAAAATGTAATTAATGGCCCAATCCCTTACGCGCCTGACGGCAATCCATATGTCGGTCCTGTTCATGGTCTTCGCAATGCATTCCATGCCTGTTCCTTCAGTTTTGGTGTGTGCCAAGGCGGTGGCGCCGGTAAAATTTTGGCAGAACAAATCGTCGAAGGTGAATCGGAATGGGATATGTGGTCAATTGATCCTCGCCGCTATACAGATCATGCAAATCATCATTATGTTATCAAAAAAGCGATTGAGCTTTATCAACATGAATATGCGATTGGTTTTCCAGGTGAAAGCCGCCCAGCCGGACGCCCCGCGAAAACAACACCTGTCTACGACAAGTTGAAAGCCAAACGCGCATATTTCACAACGGCAAATGGTTGGGAACGTGCCGCATGGTTTGTGCCTGAAGGCGAAGAAATGAAGCAGGCATTAAGCTTCAAGCGAGAAGAGCAAAACTGGTATAATGCAGTTGCAGCAGAAGTGAAAAATACTCGTGAAAATGCAGGCATCTGTGACATGGGTGGGTTCTCTAAATTCTTCTTGGAAGGTGAAGGTGCAACTAACTGGCTTAACAAGATGACCTGCGGGAACTTGCCAAAGGTTGGTCGTGTCCGTCTGGTTTATATGTTAAACAAACAAGGCGGCATTGTATCGGAATTCACCATCACTCGTTTAGCAGAAGAAAAATATATTCTGATCGGTGCAAGTGGCGCTGAATGGCATGACAAGGATTGGTTGGAAGCGCATCTTCCAGACGATGGCAGTTTATCTCTTGAAAACAAAACAGCCCGTTATGGTACTTTGGTTCTTACAGGACCTAAAGCGCGCGATATTTTGTCTCAAGTAACCCGAACAAGCCTTTCCAACGAAGATTTTCCATGGATGTCTCATCAAGAAATCGAAATCGGCATGGCTAAAATGCTGGCTTTACGTGTTTCATACGTCGGTGAACTTGGCTGGGAACTTCATGTACCGATGGAATTCTTGGGCGGCGTCTATGAACTTATTTGTCAAGTTGGCGAACCAATGGGCCTTAAAGACTTTGGTGCATTTGCTATGGACAGTATGCGTCTTGAAAAAGGTTATCTCTCGTGGCAAGCGGACATCACCAAAGAATTCTCCCCATTGATGGCCTCTTTGGATCGTTTTGTGAGCCTCAATAAAGATGTAGATTTCATTGGTAAGGAAGCATTGGCAAAAGAAGCGGCAGAAGGCGTGAAAAAACGTCTTGTGACCTTCAAATTGGATAATTGTCCATTTGATGCACCTCTAGAAGCACCAATTCATAAAGATGGTGAACTTGTCGGGGCGGCAGCTTCTTCTGGTTATAGCCATATCCTAGGTCATCTGATTTCTTATGGATATATCCGCACTGATTTAGCGGAAATGGGTACAGAGGTTGAATTCTCTATCCATGGTGAAAAAGTTAAAGGCGTAGTGACAGAACAATGTCTCTACGATCCGGAATACGCGAAAATTCGCGCATAGATCTCCACACCAAAAATAATAATGCTAAATAAATTCAGGGAGCTTCGGCTCCCCTCTTTTTTTACATCTATCTTGAAAAATCAATTCAGTTGTTGAGTGTTCATTACGCCGTAAGATTCAATAATCTCCTGATAGCGTCCACTTTCTTTTAGCTGTTTCAAACCATCATTAAACTTATTACAGATTTCATAGTCTTGAAAAACAGCAGCAAACATACTTGGAGCGAAAATTTCATGGTAAGTAACTTTTTGCGTCACATCTGACATTTCCTGAACTTGATCTGATTTACGATACCACTCAAAAATATAACGGTCCCCGACAATTATGTCCGCCCGCTTGTTAAATAATTGCATGACCTGCGCAGATTGGTCCGCTATCTCTCGGTAGTCTTTACTTTTCTCAGTCATTTTTTTGTAATTATAGCCCAAATATTCTGACGCATTCTGAAAGGCAACAACACGTTTATCGGTTAAATCTTTTACACTTTTAATATCGTAATTTTTCTCAGAAAGTGAAATCGCATAATTCCAATAGGTAATATGATGATCTGTATAACATCCTGGCAAATCAATTTGTCCAGTGGACATAATGCCATCCACACGCTTATTCCTCAAAAGATACAAGGTGCGACTTAATGGCACAAAGACAGGTTCCATCCTATAACCTTGCGAAGCTAAAATTTCTTTTAAGATATCGTATTCTATGCCCCGTTTCTCTTCTCTAATTACATATGGGGGAATTGTGACACCAACCGCAACCTTCAGCGTCTTTTCTGCGTGAACTGTATAGGATACCGAGATCGCAGCAATACCTGTCAACAAAGATAGAATAACTTTCCTCATACTGAAACTTTAGAACAGGTACTCTCAATGCACAAGAAAGAATACCGTGTTTGTTTAGTTTCATTTCAACTAAGGCTCTAACGATACTGGCAAGTTCTTTTGGAATCATTTAGCCTCTGAATATCAATAGAAATATTAGCATGAATGATGTCCATGACATTTGAAGATAAATTACAGACTGCGATGCAAGCCCCAAATGACCAAGATATCTGGGCAGACCTTTTCCTAACCGGTTTTCAGGGAAAGTTGCACCCACTGTTGCCGACTTTGATGGATCAAAGGGAAAAACTATTTCACGACACACCGCAACTTGTCTTTAAAGCTTTTTGGCGCGATAATATTTACGAAGACCAGCAACTACATGATAACATTGTTAAGTTCACAACAGACACTAAAGACACAACTGTACCGCTTACGGCATTGCGCTTCTTCAGTGCGGCAATGCTTATAAAAGCTGGAAATGTAGACAAAGCCATTCAAGAGCTTCAAATCGCCGAAGTTGGCCTAATGAATAATGTGGAACAGTTTAAGGAACTGCCGCATTTTCTGCTTATTCCCGGCATGTTGCAAATGTTGGATAGTCTGAAAGAGGTCTCTGACGCGGAAAACACCTTGCCTGCCCCACGCGAGACTGGTGAATGGTTCATTGATTGGGTAAAAGCACCAAAGATTGATGCTAAGAAAATCATTTTCACATCCTGCAATGGTGTTTATTGGCGTAAATTTGGACCGGACTTTCTAAAAGCCGTGGAAGGCAAAGCCCCGATCCATTTACATCTTGTTAATCCAGAAGACGGACAAGAGAATGCCCTTGCAGATACAGATCTGAGCTATTCTATTGAAAGACAGGTGGAACGTGCTTCAAGCCCTTATTATGCTTGCGGACGCTTCCTTGTATTACCTGAACTTTTAGCTAAAACAAACGCTGATATCATCATGTTGGATGTGGACCTTATCCAAATCCATGATTTTAAAACACTGGTTCAAGAAACAGAGAAAGGCGATATTTCCTATTTCGCCATGCGCACCCTTATTCCGTGGCTACGTCATCATGCGGCCTTTATCCATTGGACCAACAACGAAGCCGTAAAACGGTACGCTTCTCTTTTGCAAAAACTACTTTGGGACAAGCTGGCAGGCACAAATTGGTACGTGGATCAGCTTGCCTTGCTATCGCTCTACAATTTCTTCCAACAAGAAGACAATGATCCAACGCCTAACTTCCACTTGCTAGAACAAGATCAAGATTTCGCCTTTGGAAAATACATCCTTCCCGCCGGCGAAGATCATGAAAAATGGGAATTACGTAAAGAGGCTGGTTTATAGCTCTATCTTCTTAGCCAGCCAGCGCGCGGTCACTTACAAATGGGTTTGTTTTACGTTCATCTCCGAAGGTTGATAACTGTCCATGGCCGGGAATAAAAACAATATCATCACCAAAAGGCCAAAGCTTCTGAGTGATTGAGTTGATCAAGTCTTCATGATTACCTTTTGGGAAATCTGTGCGACCGATAGAGCCTTGAAACAAGACATCACCAACAATCGCCAATTTATCTTCTTCGCTGATAAAGACTACGTGTCCTGGTGTATGGCCCGGGCAATGCACCACCTTCAAAGCTACGTTGCCAACTTTCACTTCATCATCATCATTTAACCAACGAGTTGGTTCAAAAGACTTTGACGGTGTGAAATTAAACATGGTGGCTTGGTCTTCCAATTGATCAATCCAGAATTTTTCATCTTCTTGAGGCCCAATAATCGGCAAGTCACGTTTCTCTGCTAGTTCTGCTGTGCCACCTGCATGATCAATATGACCATGGGTCAACAGAATTTGTGTAAGGTTTACACCCGCCTCCTCCACGGCCTTTTCAATCAAGGCTAAATCCCCACCTGGATCAACCACCGCTGCATCCTTGGTTTCTTCACACCAAATCAAACTACAATTTTGTTGAAAAGCTGTTACGGGGATAATCGACGCTTTAATTGGCATAATATTGATCCAAATCTCTTGAATTTTATTTTTGATTAGACAAAATAGTGCGCAAATTTAATAACAACAAGTATTGAATGCTTTATAAATAAGTAAATGTATCAACTCATATACAAATGAATATCATTTATCTGACTTGTTTTAAAAAGTCGGAGTGAGGATGATGCGATTAAATAGTTTGTTTAAATAAGGTTTAAGAAATGGATTTATCGATCATCACTAACAATTTGTTAGCGCCCCCCATCCTATTTTTTGCTCTAGGCCTATTTGCTGCTCTTGTGCGATCAGATCTCTCCATCCCACAAAGTATCGCAAAAATAATGTCTCTTTATCTAATGATGGCAATCGGTTTTAAGGGGGGTGTCGCAGCCGTCGAAAATGGCCTTGGTGCAGATTTAGTAGTGGTCATTCTATTAGGTATAACACTTAGTGCCGTCATTCCTTTTATCGCTTACGGCTTCCTGCGCACTTTCACAGGGTTGGCCCGGATAGATCGCGCGGCAGTCGCGGCTCATTACGGTTCTATTTCTATTGTCACATTTGTTGCCGCTATCACTACATTGGATACACTTGGCATTGCCTATTCCGGTCATATGGTTGCCGCTGCTGCTGCGATGGAAGCGCCTGCTATTCTAGCTGCACTTTACCTTGCAAATAGAAAATCCGATAAAGACAAAGCAAACTCCATGCACAGCTCAATTGGCCGTGAAATTATATTCAACTCCTCAATCGTTTTACTTCTTGGATCATTCCTTATTGGTATGATTACAGGGCCAAAAGGTTATCAGGAAATTGCAGGGTTCTTAAATGTACCATTCAAAGGTATTTTATGTCTGTTCTTACTTGATATGGGCTTGATCGCTGGTCGTGAGTTGCGCCAAATCAAATCCGAATTCAAAATCCCGTTGATTTTCTTTGGCGTGTATATGCCGTTTGTTGGCGGCTTTGTTGGTGGTTTAGCCGCAAAACTTCTAGGCTTCTCAACAGGTGACATTGTCTTGATTTCCATTTTGTCAGCCAGTGCCTCCTATATTGCGGTGCCCGCAGCCATGCGAATTGCCTTGCCTGAAGCAAAACCATCTATTTACTTAACCTTATCACTGGCGATAACATTCCCAATCAATATTTCGATCGGCATCCCAACATATATCACGATAGCAAGCATGCTTTGAGGACAACACATATGAACACATATCAGAAAAAACAGGTCACGGTTGTCATAGATATGGCATTTCTAAGACGTTTCTTGGACTTGTTAGATCAGTTTGATATATCCGGATATACTGCAGTTCCTGCAATTGCGGGAGCAGGCGAAAGTGGCTCCTGGAGAAAGGACAAGCTTCCAACAGAAGCTGGAAGTATGGGGGTGGTTTATCTTGTGATTGATGATAACAAACTTGATGAACTTCTTGAGGAAATTTCACCTATCATCGAAGACAAAATTGGTATTATCGTTATTAATGAAGTCACCGTCCTACGTGGGGAACGTTTCTAAAATTCTAGTTCCCGCTGCTTGCTAGATTCTTTCTCAATCTTTATGGTTGAGAAAATTCAGGGTCGCAAACATATGGGGATGAATAGTAATGGAGACACTCAATAAAATTCTGGATATGAATAAAGATTGGGTTAAAACAGTTAATACTGAGGATCCAACCTTTTTTGAAAGATCCAGTAAAGGACAATCGCCAGAATTCCTTTGGATTGGATGCGCAGATAGTCGTGTACCTGCGAACCAGATTTTAGGCCTACCACCGGGCGAAGTTTTCGTTCACCGCAATATTGCAAATGTCGTTGTACATAGTGACCTTAATTGCTTATCTGTACTGCAATATGCTGTTGAAGTCTTAAAAGTGAAATCCGTCGTGGTGGCGGGCCATTATGGTTGTGGTGGCGTACATACCTCCCTTTGTACAGAACATAAAGGTCTGATTGACAACTGGTTAAGACATATCAAAGACGTCCAACGGCTCTATAAGAATGCACTACTTGCTTGTCCGGATGACCAAAGAACAGATCTTCTATGTGAACTCAATGTGGTAGAGCAAACACGTAATATCGTTAACACCACAATTGTCAGAGATGCATGGAAACGCGGACAACAACTTTCCGTACATGGTGTTATTTACGACATTAGAGATGGTATTTTACGCTCTATCGTCAGCAATCAAAAAGAAAATTGTGAGTTGGAAGGAGAAGCCTTCCCTGAAGTTGCCTCTGCCACAAGGGTCACGGAAGAGTATAAATCAAGAGTTGATCCAGAAAGATAAAGAAAAGGCTCGAAGTTATCTTAGAGCCTTAGTTATATAAGTCAGGTCAGACTTCTAAATTATGAAGAAAATTTTACACTGGCGCATGATAATAGGTTGGTGGAAAAGCGTTATCATCTTCAACCACCATCCAATTATCTGCGGAAAAACCATTAAAGTTTGAAGCAACCGCATTACTATAGGCGCCAAGTATACCAATTTCGATCCAATCTCCCACTTGCACATCCACTGGCAACTCAAAATGCATATTCATAACATCTAAGGTGTCGCAGGTTGGTCCATATGTTCCAAAGCCTTTAGTTTCATTGGCACGCGGCCCATCACAACTCACCAAACGATATGGGTAACGCACCAAGTCCGTCATGCCTACCTCGCTCATACTGCCGTAAATTCCATCATTTAAGTAAATCTGGTCATCTTTGATCATAATGATCTGAAGCAATAAGCTTTGTGCATTCGCTGATAAAGCTCGCCCGGGCTCACATAGGATTTCGCAATCCTTTGGCAAATCTGCTGCTTTAACAGCTTCATCAATAGCATCAAAAAAGTCCTTTAAAGGCGGTGTTTCCATTGAAGGATATTTATATGGAAAGCCTCCCCCCACATCTAAAGCATTTAATTTAACTCCAGCTTCTTTCGCAACTCCTGCAGCATTTGCCACCGCACGCGGAAAGGCATCTGGATGTGTACATAGAGATCCGACATGGAATGAGATATTCGCCTTACGGCCTTTACTCTCAAGATATTGTAAGGCTTTCACTGCATCCTCGTTTGCCATACCGAATTTAGAGGATAATTCATAAACAGCTTCTTCTGAATGTGCCTTTAAACGAATGAAGATATTTGCGTCATCCCCTGTATCATTCAGCAAGCGATCAATTTCGCTTTGATGATCGGCTACAAAATGACGCAAACCATATTTCTCATAAGCTTCCTTCGCTGCGCCAACAAACTTACTCGGCGCCATAAAATAACATGTTGCATCTGGAAACATGCTATTGATCAACTTGATTTCATCCATAGACGCGGTATCAAAATGACGGATGCCAGCAGCATATAATTCTTTCAAAACTAATGGAGATGGATTGGCTTTAACCGCATACATAGGCGTCCCATTAAATCCATCCAGAAAATCGCGTGCCATCTGACGCACCAAATGCGGATACACGCAGTTTACAGGAATATTCGGGCGATTATCTACGATGAAAGCATCTACATTCTTATAAGTCTTTATAGGCGCGCTCATAAGCTTCTCCTCCAATTGATCTATTAATCAACTAGAGGAGAAAAGAATTCTCGTCAATATTAATTTTACAAATGTAAAATTAATTATAACTGGCAAGCTGTTTCTTGGAAAATCTTATCCATAGCTGCCAGCAGATAATCCGCATCCTCTTTACCAAATGTCAAAGGTGGACGAATTTTCAATACATTATCGTGAGGGCCATCTGTCCCGATAAGAATACGTTTTTGCTGTAAACGATTGGAAACATAGTTGGCCATATCCGTTGCTGGTTCACGTGTTTCACGACACGTCACCAAATCGACCCCTAAGAAAAGACCTGAACCGCGAACATCACCGATTGGCTCATATTTCTCACCAAGCTTCTTAAGGCCTTCAATCAAGTAATTACCTGTTTCAAGAGAATTTTCCTGAACCTTTTCATCTTCCATGATTTTCAACAGTTCATGCCCAACTACACAAGACAGGGTTGAGCCGCCAAATGTGGAGAAGAATTCCATCCCGTTAGAGAATTTCTCAACAATTTCCCGCTTAGTGACGAGCGCCCCTAGAGGATGACCATTTCCAATCGGTTTTCCTAATACCACCATATCGGGCACGACGTTCTGAGTTTCAAATCCAAATCTATGACTACCAATACGCCCCAAACCTGTCTGAGTTTCATCAGCAATACAGATACCACCTGATGCACGAACGGCCTCATAGACTGCATCAAGATATCCATCAGGTAAAACAATTTGCCCCCCCACACTTGGGAAAGTTTCACAAATATAAGCACAGGTTTTGTTACCTTTAGCCTCAATGGCTTGTACCGCTTCTTCCACATATTTCGCATATGCAGGTCCTGGCTCTGGATGATCCTCTCTAATAACACCGCGATAGACATCTGCCACGGGGACAATATGAATCCAGTCTTCAGGTCCCTTACCGCCTGGCCCATTAAACTTATACTCACTCAACGCCAAAGCGGTATTCGTATGCCCATGATAACCTGTTGCCATCACAATCGTGTCTTTCTGGCCTGTGATTTGTTGAGAAATACGCATCGCTAATTCGTTAGCTTCGGTGGCAGAATTTAAAAAGAAGACACAATCCAATTCTTCAGGCATCCAACTGGTCAGTTTTTTTGCGTAAGCAACCTGTTCTGGGTGTAAGTAACGTGTGTTGGTATTGATCTTTGTAAGTTGTTCAGCGGCAACTTTCTGAATACGTGGATGCGCGTGGCCAACATGAGGTACATTATTATAGGCATCTAGATAAACGCGCCCTACTTCATCAAATAGAAAATGCTTCCAACCACGGATCATGGGAATTGGTTTCTTATAAGATAACTTCAGGTTTGGGGAATACATGGCCTTACGACCCGCAATCAGCTCATCACGATCTATGATATCTGCGGCAAGAACCTCATCATCTAATCCTAACATCGCAGCAGGATTTGGGAAAAACCCTTTCCAGATTTCAAGATCATCCGCGTTGACAACACCATCAATGTCGCAGCCTTTACCAAAATCAGTAACAGCCAACTGAAGATGTAAATGTGGTGCCCATCCACCGTTTTCACTTTCATCTCCGATTTCGGCAATTTTTTGGCCCGGTTTAACTTTATCTCCCACCTTCACTAACTCTTTAACATTATGGGCTAGGTGCCCATAAAGCGCATAGAAAGTTTCACCTGTGTCAATTGTGTGCTTTAGAAGCAAAACACCACCATAATCCAAGTGATCAGATCTAATATCCACGTCCGCCACCACAGCATCACAAGGGGCAAAAAGCTCCGTTCCTGGTGGCACCATCACATCCACCCCCATATGAACGGTGCGTTTATCACATCCGCTATAATCGGTATCCTGAAAGGCTGGTTCTGTATAAATCAATCTTGGTTCGGCGTAACGCCCCATAACAATTTCGACATCTCCGACTTGCTGCTGAATTGCCTTTTCAATTTCACCTTCTTTTAGATCAAATGGATTTTGCGGCACCGCAATACCAGCACCATTTGGTGAAAGATCAATAACTCCCGCTTTAGATAAATCGCATTTCATCATCGGATGAAACTTATCTTTATTTGCTACCAACCATTCCGATATAGCTTGACTTTCTTTTAAGGGAGAATACCCACATGCCACACGTATATGAGCTTCTATCCATTTTGGATCAATTTGACGGGCTAGTCTCAAGAAATCCCAAGCAGGTTTTTCAGAAATCACCACATATGGATCATCTGGACGTTCCTGCTTCATAATCGCTGAATTGGTTACGCTTACCGCTAATCGCGTCAATAACAATGGATAAATCAGTGTAATTTCGTCTTCACTGAGACTATAAGCTTCATGGTAGCCTGCAACAAAAGAGGCTAAAGCATGTTCAGGCTTATTTTGACCTAAAACCAGATAAGCGCCAGCGATAGCCAACTCGCAAACACGTGGCGCTAGAACCATATCACCAAAATCAATCATGCCAGAGGTTTTATATTCACCCTGCCCCACATGATTTATCATTAAATTGTAATCATTTAAATCATTATGGATAGCGACCTTTGGTAATTTGTTCAAACGTGGCAAAAGATACTGTTCAAACTGTGTTGTGATACTCAGAATTTGAGCTTGATCCTGCTTATTCTTAAAATTGGTATAATAATCTTTAATCCAACCGGCTTGCTGCAAATCCCACTTTAATTCACGACTAAGATACTCATGTGAAAAATCGGCAAGCGCTTTGTCTAACGCACCTGTTTTTTGCCCCACATTATAAAGTGTAGGTAACAAATGTGGCGTTACATTCCCGTAAAGATTTCCATCTAACCATGTTATCGCCCATACCAATTGTTGGTCACCATTTGGACCGTTCGTGGAGAAAAACTGCGCGCCATCTTTATTCGTTAAAATTTCTGGTAGCGGTAATTTTTCATCATTGCCTAATGCATGCGCAATTGCCTTACATTGCATGTCAACAAATTCGGCATCACATCCGGGACGCATCACCTTTAAAACAGCCCAATTTCGCTCTCCAATTTTCATGGAAATATTCAGATCATATTCCCCATCCAATAAAGATAATTCAGCCTCTACACCATAATGATCCTTCACAATCGCTTGCCAAAAGCCGAGTTGAGTTTCAGATTTTTCAGCTGCTCTTTCCACGATTGCTGATGCCGTATTCATGATATCGCCCCATTA
>NZ_SMMC01000163.1 GCF_009711445.1 Curvivirga aplysinae
TTTATTCTAATTATATAAAATTTGATACATATTGAATTTATAAAACCACAAGGACTTAGCATGAGCGACCTTTCTCGCGAAGAATTAAAAGCACATTTATCAGCAGTTGAAGCACAAGTACGTGCAGCACTTCGAATTGTTGCTGCCGAATCAAAATCTGTACAACAAGCTCATAGCACCTTACGTGCTGATTTATCATCTGCCCTTATCCGTCTTCAATCAGATGTGGGATCAAAAACCGATGACGTGGATGCAAAAGTGACTGAATTACTTGCTGAAGTTCGTAATTTGCAGCAACAAAAGAAATCCATGTCCAATATTATGACAATGTTGCTTTTAATCTTTGGCATTTTCGTTGGTATTATGGCCGGTGGTAGTTGGGCTTTCTTAAACATTCTGGAAGATAAGACACATTATGTAGAAGAAGTGGAAGCCCCTTCATCAATGTCGATGAATTGAGTTAAGAAAAAAGCCAGCTAAAAGCTGGCTTTCATTGTTAGTTTTGTTGATACACGGAACAATATTGCCCTTGGGCTTTTAGCGCCTTACATAAGTTTTCAGCTTGAATATTTCCACCAGAAACAGGTCCTGCCATTAAACGGGTAAAACGCCCTTTATTTGGAACTTCTATCACCAGTTTATGTGGCGACATTCCTCCCAATTCCAACTCATATTTCTTCTGATAAATATCCCAACCTCGCGATACATTTGCGTCTTTACTATAGGACGCAACATGCAGGTAATACCCGGTTGGAGGCGCAGCAATAACAATCTCTTTAGGCTTACTTTCCGGTTTTGTTACTGACTCTGGCTTTGTAATGGGTTTATCAACATCTTTTGTAGCTATCGTTACCTGACCATCATCAGGCATTATCGACATAATATCTTCACCAGAATTAGAAGTCTCTTCTTCCACTTCAGAAACGACTTGTTCCTGAACAACAACCTCTTCAACAGGTGAATTTTCAACTTTAGGAGTTACAGTTTCACTTTCAGCAACTATCACTTCATTGGAGACGCTTGCCTCTTGAATCACCATCGGAGGCGGCGGTGCATCTTCATTTGAAGAAGGTATAGCATCCGGCGACATGACCATTGTTCCATCAGGTGTGGTTTTATCCCCTTGATGAGGAGAAAGAGACCCAACGACAACCCCTTGTCGATCATAACCAGTTAGAATCCGTCGTTTAACGGCACCACCTGTTCGCCCAACATGTTCTGTCATTACATAATAACCCAAGCTCGGCGCATAATAGAAGGTCCAAGTTTCAGGTTTCTGACGGGAACATTCAACACGAAATGTATCAAACGCAGCCATCGGCAAATTTACTCTCGTTTCTCCGGCCACAATGCAAGCCCAGTCAAATTCCCAAGCGTAAGGAGGTTTATCTGTACTAACCGTGGATTTAAAAAGGACTTGCGCCCCAACTTCCATTGGAAAAAAACTTCCTTGAAGTTGAGATAATAATCGTTTGCCAGCGCCAGAATCACTGCTCCAAGCTAAAGCAGGAAACAAAGGGTTCAAAGATGTCTCTTGTTGCGCCCCTGTATCACTCTCCCAGTTTAATTTATCTTGCTCGGCAGATGTAACCGTCCATGTCATATCAGGATTATCCCAACGGAAACGATCCCCAGGAATTAAACTCACAGGCCTAATAATTTGTTCTTCAGTGTAATCGCGATTTACAGTATCTATTTCAGGTTCGGAAACCATAACAGTTGTGCAACCAGCTAAAACGCTACCAGCAAGAATTGCTGTTGCAACATTCTTTAAAGAAAAATGAGAATTTTTAACCACAATACTTACTTCTTAATTTGTACCTAATCAAAAGATGCCTGAATCAACATATAAAATCCAGTATTTTCAACATATTGGTATAACTAATTCTGAAAACTCAATTCTAATTGCCTATAACTTCATATCACAACGCAAGGTTTTCTGGCTGTAACAATCCTGTAGCCTCCAGAACCTTGAAAACTGCCGCACGTGAGACATAATCCATCTCAATCAATTTAATTCTTGATTCATATACTTGGCTCTCTGCATCAAGAACGTTAATGGTAGTTTCTTTACCAGCATCACGTAGCTTTTGTCGGGAAGCAAAAACCTCTTCAGCAATATCCACGGCACTTAACAGAAGATCATGACGCTCTTGACTACGTTGCAACTCACTCCAGCTTGTTAAAACATCTTCTTCTGCTTTACGACGCTCATCAAGAGCTAATCCAGAATAATAAGATGCATTATAAGATGCTTCACGGACAAGCGCATCAGTCTCCAGACCTGAAAACAGCTCCCAGTTTAGTTGCACCATGATAGAAGACGTTCTTGTTGCACCTGCCGTTCCGCCGACATCATCTTCATAATCATGACTGCCAACTAAATCTATAGAAGGGTAATACCCCCCTTTTTCTGCTTCAGTCACATGACGCCAGCGCTGAGCAGCGAATTCTTCAACTTTAATTGATTGACGTAAGTCAAGAGCAATGGAAAGCGCTTCCTCTTTGGAGGCTGGCAACAACTCGAAAGGCGGTTCAACATCCTTCATTTCAAAAATGTTTGCTGGTCTGCCAAATGCTCTCTCATATGTTGCTTCCGCTTTTTCCAGATTACCAATATGAGATACTGTTTTTTCCTTTGCAATGCGTAATCTGGATTTAGCTTCTAATACATCTACAGCAATGCCAGAACCACGTTCAACTCGTTCATTTTCGAGTTCCATCTGCTCCGCAATTGTTTCTTCACGTTCGCGAGACAATCTTACGATTTCTGAATACTTCAATACATCAATATAAGCGACGATGCCTCGTAACATTTCTTCAGCAGTTACCTCGGCCAAGGTACTTTCTGAAACTCGTAAAGTTGCTTCCTCAGCAGCAATGGATTCTGTATCTGAAAACCCATTAAACAAATTTTGGCGTAAGGTAAGTGTATATTTATCCCTCGACCAGTTAGCGTCACCTAGGGAGCTATCACGGCGAACTTTACTATCGGTTTTTTCTTCACCTAAATCCCCGTATAATGAAACCGTTGGTAATAAATTACTTTCTGTTGCATCCAACAATGCATGAGTCGCTTGAACCCCATGGCGCGCAGCCTCAATGGCTGGATGTAATTCCAACAAATCACGCAAATCTTCTTCTAAACTTTGCGCAGATGCATAATTGCTAAAGCCTAAAATTGTACTAGACATAAGCAATGTTGCAGACAAAATATGTCGCATCTAATTTACCCCTATCGTTGAAATAGTTTCTTTTTCAACGATTTGTTTCCCGAACTATTCATGAACCACCTCAGCTTACATGAGATTTCCCAAGCTGACTAGCATTTTAAGAAAAACCAAGTATTCATCAAGATTAACGTTCTCTAAAACCTTCATGTTTTAATTTAAGTACTGGCCGTATCAAATAATCAAATACCGTCCTTGTACCTGTATGTATATCGACTGTTGCTTGCATACCAGGTGAAATAGGGTATTCACCTTCATTCCCAAGATAGGTTTTATTTGTCCTAACAATAACATCGTAAAAAGGTATGCCGTCTTGAGTTGTATTGGTACTCGCACTAATACGAACGACTTCACCTTCTAGGCCACCGTATCTTGCAAAGTCATAAGTAGAAATCTTGACAACAGCATTCTGACCAACTTCGACATAACCGCGATCAACGGGACTTAATTCTGCTTTGATAAGCAAATCATCCCCGGCGGGAACTATTTCCAAAATCGCTTCCCCAGGGCGGACAACCCCACCAATTGTATTGTGACGAATATTTTTTACAGTCCCATTAATTGGGCTTCTTACATCTGCTCTCTGACTTTGATCTGTAGCAAGGTCCAATGTTTCCTGAACAGAAGCAATCGCCGTTTCTGTTTCAATAAGAACATTAGAAAGACGCGCCTGCCTCTTCAATTGAGCTTCTGAACGTTCAGCCTTTGCTTCATCTACTGCACTGCGTGCACGTGGGATGGACTTCTGTAATACATTTGCTTGTCCTCGCAACTTTTCGGCTTCACTGGAAATTTGTAAATGCTCGATTTTCGACATTAACCCATCGACAATTAAAGTCTGTGACATTTCAAGTCGTTGAGAAGTAAAGGATAGATCTTGCTGAACCGTTTCCAGATGAGTAACCAGTTCTTCAACTTCTAACTCTTTTTGTTTGATTTTTTGCTCAATCAACAAAATAGTACCATCATGCGCAGCTTGTTCAGCATGAAATGTGTTTATCTCAGAAGTAGCAAGATTAGGATAAAGTACCGATAGACTTTCGTCAGGCATAAAGGGCTTTCCATTTATCTGAGCTTGCACACGTTGTTTACGCAAAAGAAGACCATCTATACGAACTTTTAGCTCATCAAGGTTTAAGGCAGATCCTGCAAGATTCAATTTTAAAAGCACCTGCCCCTCTTCTACGAAATCACCTTCCTGCACCAAAAGTTCATCAATTACGCCCCCTTCAAAATGCTGTACGACTTTCAGTTCTCCTTGTGGCACCACTTCTCCCGAAGCAACAGCAACCTCATCCAAATCTGTATAGAAAGCCCATACGCCAAATATGGTCAGAAGTAGCATAACGATCCATCGGATTATTTTTCTACCAGTATATGTTTTTGTCTCTAATAATGTATCAAGGCTATTTCTCATAATTCTGCCTCTACAGTTTCAGAATTACTGACTTCTTTTTTCTTACGCAATTCTTCTAATACTTTACTTGAAGGACCTGCTACTGCCACACGTCCTTTATCTAAAAGCAATACGAAATCAGAATTATTCAAAATAGCAGGGGAATGGGTAACGCAAATCACTGTGCGATCGCGGGCATAATCATATAAACGCTTTGCAACCAGAGTTTCGACTTCACTATCTAAATGGCTTGTTGGTTCATCAAGTAATAGAATTGGGGGCCGACCAATCACGGCTCGGGCTAAGCAAAGCCGTTGACGCTCTCCACCTGACATAAAGCTACCATTCTCCCCAACTTCCGCATCGTATCCATCCGCATGGTCAATGATAACTTCATGTATACCTGAAAATTCTGCCGCTTCTATTATTTGAGCATCAGTGTAATCTTGATTAGACGCAGTAATATTTTGCTTAACGCTACCTGATATTAATGCGGTATCTTGCGGTAATACTCCAATCCATTTCGAAAGTTGAGATCGGGTAAATTGTTTCATATCCCCCTCATCCAAAAGAATACGTCCATCTTCTGGCTGATAAAGACCTGCAAGCAGCTTAGATAACGTGGATTTTCCGCTACCATTTTTACCCATAATGCAATAAAGTCCCTTAGGTCCTATGCTTCCTGATATCCCATTAATAACAGGTCGCCCGCCTTCAGAATACCGAAATGAAAGATTTTCGAATTTGAATTTCCCGCGCGGCTCAGGCAGCTCAATACTTGCATCCACACGATCTTCTTCAAGCGCAAATAACTCATCAAGACGGGCCTTTGCCAACCTCATCTGGGCAAACCCTTTCCATTGAGCAACTAGAGACGATATCGGGGCAACCAAACGTCCCGCTAACATATTAGAAGCAATCAATGATCCAATCGTTAATTCTTGTTGCAAGATTAATAAGGCGCCTACCGAGGTAATTGCGACTGTTGAAACTAACGCCATAAGCCCGGCAAGAACTTGATGTGCATCCCCTACACGGCCGCGATTTGAAGACTGAGTTATTGCAGAGGCGTGTAAGGCTTCCCATTTACCTCGCAAACTGCTCGCCATATCCAAGGATTTAACTGTAGTACGTGCTTGTAAAATATTACTAAGCAGTTGATCCCTATTAATTTGTGCTTCACGTTCCTTTGTAACCATCTTCCGATGCATAGCACCAGATATCCAAGCCAAAAGCACAAACATGGGCACAATAACCAAAAACACGATCCCCAAAGAAGGCGCAATAAAATATACAACTCCCAGAAATAACACGGCAAAAGGCAAATCAAATATCAGCGCAGCAGAAGCCCCACTTAAACTATTTCGGATTAAGTCCAGATCTTTGAATAGTTGATGCCAGCTTTCGGTATTTCGTGTTTCCAAAATTCGTAGTGGTAAGTTCAGAATTTTCGTTATTAATGCCCGGCCAATCAAACCATCTAACTGAATACCAAAAGATTGAAACAATCGAACGCGACCATAACGCAAAATACCGTCAAATAGAATGACAAGTACCATTCCAATCACCAAGCCTTGCAATGTCGTATATCCAGCATTGAAAACAACACGATCATAAACTTGCAGAACAAATACAGGAATTGCCAAAGCCAACAGATTTACAAAGAAAGAAGAAAGTAAAGCCTCAAACAAAATAACTTTACTGTCGAGTATCAGTGATCGAAGCCATTTCTCTTTCACGGACTTCTTCCTTTCTTAAATAACAACTTGGATCATCTTACGAATAGTACGGAATATTGAAACTTTTATTTTTAATACATTGCAACCATACCAATATCTAGACTATTAAACATTCCAGATCGGTTTTAGAATATTAAAAATACCAAGTATTTATGATGCATTTTATCTTTTTTTCTTTTTATTTTTAAAGAAAATATGCAACAATATAGTTGGGCAGATTTGATGATAAGCGAATGAGCTAACTTGGCATACGACTTGGGAAAACGTAGTTGCAGATGACGCTCGGGACATTGATTATACTTGCAGTCCAAAGCAAGACTTCCAATATTCGCCTAAGGAAATTTATTTGGGAAGGTTGAGGTTACGTCATGGCGCGCTTGACGAACGATATTTTTACCGGGATTGGCGGGAATCAATCATCAGAAATGTTAAATCCAGAATCTGCCTTGTTGGGATCTACGTCATTGACACCTTCCGGCTTAAATGGACTTTCTTCTCACTTAATTGATAAGCCTAATCTGTATTTAAATGCTGAAAACCAAACCGAAATTTCTTTACCAAACGTAAAATTCATTACAGATGCGCGGATGTATCGCGAAGGTAATGATTTGCAACTAACGCTGCCGGATGGCGAAACTGTTGTGGTAGAAAACTATTTTGATCAGGTCACCCCGCCTGATCTGGTTGCAAATCAAAATGTAAAACTCACACCCCAGCTCGTAGAATCATTTCTACTTCCTTTAGCTCCTGGACAAGTGGCCCAAACTATTGATGGCGCTATTGGTGATCCTATCGGCAATGTGGAGTTTTTATCTGGAAACGCTTTTGCCGTTCGACAAAATGGCAGCCGCGTTGAACTAAAATTAGGTGACCCTGTATATCAAGGTGATCAAATTGAGACTAATTCAGATGGTTCCATTAAACTGCGTTTTGCAGATGATACAATCTTTACCTTAGGTGAAGATGCAAGGCTCGCACTTGATGAGTTAGTTTACAATCCTACCGAGACCAATGGCAATTCTGCGTTTTCTATCCTTAAAGGAAGTTTTGTATTTGTCAGCGGCCAGATCGCACATGATAACTATGACAATATGCAGGTAAATACGCCAGTAGCAACAATTGGTATTCGTGGCACTACAGTTACCGGTTCTGTATTGGTTGATGGCGAAGCTTTATTTACTTTTTCAGTTTTGGAAGGAAGCATTGACATCACCGCAGGCGGGGAAACGATTTCTCTAACAAACAACTTTGATACAGCTGTTGGTGAACTTGACCCATCCGGTTCGATCAGAACCTTTGAGGTTAGTCGTACACAAGCTGAAGTTATTGGCAGCAATAATGTTGCCTTAAATGCTTTGGGTAAGGAAGATTTACAGCGCCTAGAGCAAATTATTGAACAAGAAATTGAAGAAGCTACTGGTGAAGAAATAGATATCCAACTCGATAACCTCCTAGAGGCTTCGGAAGAAAATGGAACCGACACTGAAGGTGAAGATCCCACTGACGATGACCAAAGCCAATTTGATGATGTCTTGGACAGCGATTTAGTCGAAATTGTTATCGAAGTGGATAATGAAGAAGATCAAGTAGAGACAGAGACTGAGATTGTCGTTGTAATAAACGAGCCAGAGCCAGAGCCAGAGCCCGAACCGACTGCTGATGATTCCACTTCAAATACAGATACAGGAACAACCACAGATGATACTCCGACTGGTGGAGGCGGAATAGTTTATACAAGCGTATCTCTTTCTTCGGGCGGCGGTACTTTTACAGCTTCAGCTGGTGATACAACTAACTATAATGTCACAGGTGGTGACGGTGATGATATAATTCAAACCGGCGCGGGCAGTGACATTATTTACGCAGGGGCCGGGGATGATATAATTGGCGCAGGTGGGGGCAACGATGTTGTTACTGCAGGTACAGGCAATGGTTATGATAGCTATGATGGTGGTTCTGGGGACAACACACTCGAATATCCAAGCGTGGGAAGTGGGACAGACCTCTTTGTAGAGCTTGGCGCTGGCACAATCGATACTGATGGCGTTTTTGATCCAAGTAATACTCTAGTTGCAACTAAATTTACGAATCCGATTGGTACCTTTGGAAATAATTCCTCAGGTGATATGTTTAGCACAGTGTCTGATGCGGGTACCGATCTCATTGATTTTGATGTATTTACCAATTTCAACAACCTATCCTTAGGTGCCGGTAATGATTCAATCGCAGTTAATAATTACACGAATAGTGAGGCTGTTGCTATTAACGTGAATGGTCAAGATGGTATAGATACAGTCGTCTATGAAAGTGCATCTGATCTTGGCAGCCTCGTTGCAAACGGAAATCAAGTTGTTGTGAATCAAGGGTCATATACCCAAACATTAAGTAATATTGAAATAATTACAGAATCTTCAACTTATGCAAGTTTTGGCAATGGTAACGACAGTACAAATCTGTCTTTCAATTTACTTGGATCTATATCTAACGGCACATTGGGCGCAAACTCAATTCTCGACTTTATTAGTGCATCAAATATGGAATTGAACTTTGTAAATACAGGCTCTCTTCTAATTGACAGTTCTAACGTTAGTAGTGGTGTCCTGACATCAAACCAAGGCACACTAAACATCCAAAATACAGATTTTGGCAGTGGAACCGAACTTAAACTATCTGATAGTACTACACTGGACAGCTTAACCTCTATTACTATGACGACCGGATCGACGCTGACAGTTGACAGTGGTCAAATTTTCTCTGTGGATGATGACGTTGCCAATAAAATTGACCTGCAAAGTGGTGCTGTTCTAAATGTAGATGGGCAATTAAATTTAGCTTTTACCACCACAACTAATAATGATCTGACCATTCAAGGGTCTGGTACTGTTGTAAATAATGAAACATTAACATTAGATACCCTGACTTTATCAGCTAATCTTACAAACAACGATGATTTAATCCTAAACTCGAATCAGACTGCAACCATCAACGGTGAGATGACCAATAGTGGTACACCCGCCCTTCTATCCTTGGGTGGATCCTCCAATATAAATGGTTCTGGTACTCTTAATTTTGAGAATGGCGCGACTCTGTCGTCCACCAATTATAATTCCATTTCCACCGTGTTTAATATGAATAATGGTGTTATTGAAACAACTGGTGGCACTTTAAGTTTGATGAATGGTGGTAGTTTTGGTGCGAGTTCATCAATGTCTACAAGCGGCAGTAGCGGTATTGATTTAAGTGGTAATTTTGAGCTTGATGGTAATATTGATATTGGCACATCGACAATACATAGATACGCATCAGGTAATTTTGACGCAACAAGCGCAACTTATAATGGCTCTGGTGCCTTGAAACTACTCAGTGGTTCTGACCTTCAACTGGGTAGCAATACGAGCTTTACGAATACATCCCTGAATATAAGTTCCTATAGCGGCTCAACAGTTTCTGTTGCGTCGGGACAAACATATAATAATGCCGTTGATTTCAACTTCTAAAATGCCGGCGTATTAAGTATTGCAGGCAGTCTCACCAATACGGGAAGCCTCGGCAGCCTTGCAAATATAACTGGCAGCGGCCAGATCACGAACAATTCGGGCGGTACACTTGATTTAAATGGTGGCTCTGTCTCGACTAGTATCGTAAATACAGGAAAAATCCATATCAATGGCAATACGACTTTTACAAATAACATAGATATTTCTGCTTCAACAGGCACATTGGAAGTGGATGGTGCCACTCTGACTGTTGACGGATCCACATTAACGTCTACCGATCAAGGAACGCTTAAATTTACAAATGTTTCAGGCATATCTAGCGTCAACAGTGGTGTTTTGAATGTGGACGGAAGTAGTTCTAGTAGTTCGGGCGTTTTAGAAGTTTATCAAGGTACTTTGACGACTGATAATGTCGATTTGAATATTGGTAACCATGGTAAACTTGTTATCGACGACTCCCTTGTAAATGCTCAATCAGGTGGATCAATCTCCTCTACAGGAACCCTTGATTTCGCGACGGGCACATTAAGTGGATCAACACTCTCTTTAGGTGGAGATTTCACCAATAACGGTCTCACTACATTTACCACTGGTAATGGTGGTTCAAATGTCAGCGCTTCAATAGAAACAAATGGAAATACCTTTACGAATGCAGGTAGTCTAAGCTTAGGTAATTCACAAGATGGAACAGTCACAATAGATGGCGCATTTGTAAACTCAGGCGTCCTATCCATGGCAATGTTCGTCGAAGTTATTAATGATGAACCCACGCCGGGGAATGCGTCAACCTTAACCTTCAATTCCAGTTTTACAAATTCTGGAACGCTTGATTTGGCAATTGGATCAGAATTTTCCAACAATGGTACGGAGAGCCTTATTAATTCAGGTACGTTATCAATTAATAGCACGAATGCTGGTGACGATACGATTTCAAATATAACGACTAACATCACAAATACAGGCAAGATCACGCTCGATAGCACGAATACCCAAGTAAACCTGCAAGGGGATGTAGATACATCAAACGGTGATTTATTTATTGCCTCAAACTCAAAATTAAAATTCGATAATGATGCAACCTCAACGCTTACAGTTACCCAAAATACAGGGCTTTCTGGTGATTCAGGCGCAGAATTGCATGTCAATAATCTGGAGGTTGCGTCTGGCGTATTCCAAGTTAATGATACAGATATCACCCTAAATATCGATAACTCTGTTACTGCATCTAGCGGTACAATTATCTATTCAGACACCAATATCACGGATAATGTAAGCTTTTTCGGCAATAATCATATCATTGACCAAGGCAAGACACTTAGTCTAGCGAGTAGTACGACACTAACATTAAATGGCGATCTTACGAATAACGGTACAATAGACAGTAACGCAAATAGTGGCATCTCCTTCAGTAATGACACACATTATACAGCAAAAAGTTACGATGACTCAGGTACCTTGAAATTCACTGGCATTGAAAATGATACACCGAATGATGGCTCATCAATTACAGGTGCTGGCGAAGTGGAGCTCCGTCTTGATGCAACTCATAATATGAATCATGGCGCATGGAACTTTATGACTGCTGATACTATTAATGATAATTTCCAAGAAATTTTAGTTGTCGATTCTACAGGATCGGAAGCATTTAGTAACAGCTATAATGGTACCACCGTTGTAGGAAGCCTCTCTCTTACAGATAATAATGGATTAGATACTTTTGCTCTTGATTTGACTTATGTTACTTCAGACGGGGTCGACAATTCAGGGGACCTTGTCTTTACGGGTACATCTGGGCAAGATGTATTTTTTGGCGGTTCTGGCGATGATGTAGCAACAGACGGTGGTGATGGAGACGATATTTTCTATGGAAATGGTGGCAATGACACTTTCACACTGAGTGATGGTACAAGTTCAGCCTCCTACTATATAAATGGCGGAGCTGGAGACCAAGATGTGTTAAAAATAAGCAATGTAGATCTTTCTACAAATTCTTGGCACATAAACGAATTTGAAATCATCGATATAATTAGTTTTGACCCCGAAATAACAGTCGATTCTGCAATGATAAAGTCCATATCCGAAGATACTAATTCAGCTTTGAGTGGTGTTTCTGTAGACAGCAGTTTAAAACAGGACGCGTTAGTTTTCTATGCAGCGAATTCAGGAATTGAAGCTTCAATCAATATTGGCGGCGAATTTACTTCTAGGGGAACTATTTCAAATACAGACACCTCCAGTATGGGCGCATATGCAGATACATATTCGATATATGAAGACACAACGAATGGCGGAGTAATTTATGTTGGTTCTAACGTTTCGGTGAACGTGAACATAGTTCCGGGTTAATCAGAATTCCTGAATGGTACTGCTAAGTGAATAAGAGTTTATTATCAAAAAAAAAAGAAGCGCCCTCTGAACAAAAAAACCGTCATGCAACAGCATGGTGGTGGCGGAAAATTGGTACTTATGGCGCGGTTTTGATTTTACTTTCAATGGCTGGTATTCGATTTGTTGATCCTGATCCAGTAGAAGCTCTCAGACTAAAGACCTTTGATCTATATAATCGCCTTGCACCTCGTGAAATCACAACACCTGCGGGACAAAATCCCATAGTTGGCATTGTTGATATTGATGAACGTACTTTAGCCGAAGAAGGTCAATGGCCTTGGCCACGCCATAAAGTCGCAAAACTCCTTGCAAAGCTTCGAAATGCTGGCGCTGTTGTCGCAGGATTTGACGTTGTCTTTGCTGAACCTGACAAAACAAATCCGTCCATTATTGCAGAGAATTTACGCGGTGCATCTGCTGAAACAGTAAACAATCTCAAATCTTTACCAAGTAATGACGAAACCATGGCCAATGTCATGCGGACTTTTCGTGTTGTGATGGGACAAGCCAGTCAAAAAACAGATTCGAGTACAGTAAAAGTATCCGATGCGCATGATAGTTCCGTTAAAGGTTTCAGAGATACACGTATCATTGATACCGAACTTGATCCTAAATCCTATTTAGTGAACCAACCTACTCTTGTTCATAATATTCCCGTTTTAGAACAGGCTGCTACCGGACATGGCGTTTTCTCAGTTGAGGAAGAAGTAGATGGGGTTGTCAGACGTGTTCCTGCGGTTTCCGTCATAGAAGGTGTGCCTAAACCAGCATTAGGTGTGGAGGTCTTAAATGTGGCTCTCGGTGGTAACTCCATCGTAGTAACCGTCAATGATGGTGGCGTAGAAGACGTCAGATTACAAACCCCCCAAGGCAATTATATCATTCCAACAGACCCTCGTGGTCAAGTTTGGGTTTATTTCGCAGAATCAGATTTATTCAACCAGGTTGATAACAGTGGACGTTGGTATGTGTCCGCAACAGATATTCTAAATGATCGTGTTGGTCCGGAAAAATTAGCTGGGCGCATCTTCTTGGTAGGCACATCAGCTGTAGGTTTACTTGATATCCGTAATACACCAATCAACGCGCGCCTTCCCGGTGTGGAAGTTCATGCCAATATGATTGAAACAATTTGGGAAAAACAATATCTCGCCTACCCTGTAGAAATGCAGGGTTTTGAAATGGGCGTTCTATTTATTGCCGGGATATTGATGATTTTCTTTATTCCACGCGTTGGACCGATGTGGACGCTAGGCGGATTAACTATAGTTCTTGGCGGGTTAGTTGGAACCAGTTGGTATCTATATGTAAACGAACTCTTACTTTTGGATATCACCTATCCCGGTGCTTCGGTGGTCATTATCTATGCTATGTTGACTTTTGCAAATTATGCACGTGACTCAGCAGAAAAGGAACAGGTACGAACTGCTTTTGGACAATATTTATCACCGGATTTAGTAGAACAACTAGCGGAAAACCCTGATCAACTTACGCTAGGCGGTGAAACTAAAAAGATGACGCTTTTATTTTGTGATGTACGTGGTTTCACCACGATTTCAGAAAGTTATAAAGAGGACCCACAAGGCCTCACTCGCCTGATCAACCGTCTTCTTACACCGCTTACAAACGAGATTTTGGAGAGACGTGGCACAATCGACAAATATATGGGTGACTGCATCATGGCCTTTTGGAATGCACCACTTGCTGACCCTGATCAAGAGCATAATTCATGTGCTTCTGCCCTTGCTATGTTTAAATCTTTAAAAGAGCTAAACACGGTCAGAGAACAGGAAGCAAAAGATGGAAATTTCCCATTTCTCCCTCTTAATATCGGTATAGGTATAAATACTGGTGATTGTGTTGTTGGAAATATGGGATCAGATCAACGTTTTGACTACTCAGTTCTTGGAGATGCTGTCAACCTTGCAGCACGTCTGGAAGGACAATCAAAAAGTTATGGAGTTGGCATTGTCTTAGGGCCAGAAACAGCATCAGAAGTCAGCAATGATTATGCGACCCTTGAATTAGATCTTATTGCAGTAAAAGGTAAGACAGAAGCTGTTCAGATTTTCACTTTGCTTGGCAGTCATAAAGAAATGGATATGTCTCATTTTACGGTACACAAAGAAAAGCATGATGAGATGATATCAAATTTTCGCGCTCAAAATTGGGATTTAGTGGAAAATCAAATTGCGTCCCTAAAAGGTGGTGTCGATACAATTATGGATGACTTCTATGATATCTATCTAGAACGTGTTGCAACCTATCGCGAAACACCACCCCCTCAAGATTGGGATGGTGTATTTGTCGCTACAACCAAATAGTAACAATTAGTTAGAAGCTTTTTTTTCCTCTAACACATCATATAAATGTTGTTTTAGACGATCCAAGACGGGTCCCCAATGACCAAGAACTTTCTGTCTATATAAACGCATCGTTGGATACCAAGGTGTGCGCTCATGCTCTAAAAGCCATCTCCATTCAGCCCCATAGGGAATTAAGGTCCAAACCGGCTTCCCCAACGCCCCTGCCAAATGGGCAACAGATGTATCCACTGCTATAACCAAATCTAGTTGTTCAATTAAACCTGCGGTATCTGCAAAATCTCTTAATCCTTCGCGTTCATCCACAACATTTGCATGAGTATCAAGCCACGGTTTTAGATCTTCTGCGCGTTCTCCCCATTGCAATGCATAGAATGCGACTTCTTTCACGTCAAAAAGCTTGGAAAAAATATTTATATCAATACTTCTATATCGATCATCTGAATGTGTCGGACGTCCAGCCCAAACAATACCCACTTTCAATTCAGTACCCTCGATGTTGTTGAGGGCATTTTTACATTCTTCTGGAGTAATAACATAAGGGATTTTTGCCGGAACCGTTTGTAAGCTTGTCCCCATGCGATGAGGTAACGAAAGTAACGGTATTTGAACATCATACCTAATTTGATGCCTCTCCCCTAGGGAGAGAACTTCATCAGGACCAGTTATGTTTTTGAGCAACCTGATTGTTTCAGGCTCACAAAGTAGGGTTATTCTGCAATTATCCCCTTCTCTCTCTCGCAAAACTTCAAGATATCTACAAAATTGAAATGTATCCCCAAATCCTTGTTCAACGTGAACGACAAGATGTCTATTGTTTAAAGGCGAACCATCCCATAAGCGATCCATCACATTCGGGACATTCGGTTTAAAACCATCCACCCTGTATCTTGATTCATAAGCAGCCCATCCTTTTTCATATTCTCCATTTAGAAGAAGACAAGCTGCAGGTGCAAAAATACCACGAGGGTTATTTTTATCCATATTATGCACCTTAAGGTAACAATCCAGTGCATCTTGAATTCGCTCAAGGCGCATGTAAGAATTACCCAATCCATAATGTAAGTCTGCGAGGTCAGGTTTTAATGTAATTGCCTTTTTATAAAGCTCAATTGCTTCAACAGGATGGCCAATACGTAAGGAAATATGTGCCATCACTTGTAAGGCACCTATATTATCCGGTTCAAAAACCAAAGCTTGTCTTGCCCATAGTAAAGCTTCATCAAGTTCAACCTTTCCATCTAGTAATCGGGCCAATTGAACCATCATGGGAACATGCTGTATGGAAAGGTTTATACTTGAAAGGCTTTTTCGTAAAACCTCCTCTGCCTTTTCATTTTCTTTCTCTCCCGAAAGTAAGTTTGCGTATTTATATTGCAAATTTAACCAATCAGGTGCCAAGCCAGCCGCCTTTTCAATACATTCACGATATTGTTGTTGACGGTCTTCTTCATCCAACCCTTTATGTCTAAGGATCGTTTCACCTTTATTCGACCAGGCTTGCGCGTATTCAGGTGCAAGTTTGATCGCGGCATCAAAAGCTTCTATAGCTGCATCAAAACTTTCGCCTCTAACAAGTGCATTTCCAAGATTATTAAAAATATCAGCTCTTTTATTGTCGATGCTCAATCCATGATGATAGGAAGTGATTGCCTCGTCAAAACTACCATTTTCAAAATGCACAATACCTAGATTATTTAATGCTTCAACATTCTTATCATCCAATGAAATTGCACGTTTAAGATAAGTAATTGCTTGCTCAAATTGCCCATCTACACGTTTTAAATACCCAATCGTATTTAACACGCGCACATTATCCGGTTGGCTTGAAACGGCTTGTTCAGCAAATTGAATTGCCTCAGGCAACTGCCCTGCCTTGAAAGCGATAATGGCATAATAATTAAGTGCTAATGCATCCGATGCATTTTCAGATAGCAAAGATTTCACAATAGCTTCGGCATCGGCTAATTGATTCATATTTATCAATTGCTCTAACTTTTGAAAATCTTCACTGCGCTTATCGCTACCCATTTTATCTCCCGTTGTCTCCTACAACTTCATTTCAAGAAGTTAACTTGTTGAAATTACTATGGCAAATTGCTGAAGATTCTGCAATTCATGATCTATGCTATATAGTGGCAAAAAAAGATATTGACGATCTCCAAATCTTACTTGTATATACAACCTACAAAACGAGGCCAAATATGACTGATCAACCAAGATACAAACAAATCAAAGATCATATTATTCACCATATACGTTCCGGTGAATGGCCTGCTGATTCTCAAATCCCTTCAGAAAACGAACTTCTAAAAGAGCTTGGCGTTAGCCGCATGACTGTAAATCGTGCAGTGCGTGAATTAACTGCAGAAGGCGTCCTAAGGCGCGTTCAGGGATTGGGAACTTTTGTTGCAGGCCCACAACCTGCATCCGTTTTGTTGGAATTGAGAAATATTGCTGATGACATTCGTGAACGTGGCAATACACATTCCACCGAAATCATTATGAAGGAAACAATTCAGGCGTCTAAAGATCAGGCACAAACCTTCTATATCTCTGAAGGAGATGAATTGTTTCATACAATCCTGCTTCACAAGGAAAATGATTTACCTCTACAGTTGGAAGATCGTCTCGTTAACCCTAAAACAGCACCAGATTACTTGGAATGTGACTTCACAGAAACCACACCTAACGCCTATCTGGTTGCAACAAATCCGGCTGATGAGGTTGAGCATCTTGTGGAAGCCCAACTACCATCTACAGAAACATCCAGCCATCTCCAAATGAAGAATGGGGAGCCATGCTTACTTCTTAATCGACGTACATGGTCATCTGGACAAGTTGTTTCTGTAGCAAAACTCTATCATCCCGGAAATCGCTACAGCTTGGGGGCTCATTTTCACTCCCGTAAGGAAGCTGTCGATTTCTAAGTTTTCTTAGAAAGGTCGACATATGTCCAATACATCTCGATTAGACAATGCAAGAACAATTCAAAGCCCAACTGGTACAGAACTGAATTGTAAATCCTGGTTAACTGAAGCGCCAATGCGCATGTTGATGAATAACCTTGATCCAGATGTAGCTGAACATCCACATGAGCTCGTTGTATATGGCGGTATTGGTCGTGCAGCACGCGATTGGGAAAGTTTTGATACTATTGTGAAATCTCTTAAAGAACTGGAAGAAGATGAAACGCTTCTTGTTCAAAGCGGTAAGCCTGTTGGTATATTTAAAACTCATTCTAACGCCCCTCGTGTTTTGCTTGCGAATTCCAATCTTGTACCTAATTGGGCAAACTGGGACCATTTCAACGAATTAGATAAAAAAGGCTTAATGATGTATGGTCAAATGACCGCAGGCAGCTGGATTTACATCGGTAGCCAAGGCATCGTACAAGGGACTTACGAAACTTTCGTAGAAGCAGGTCGTCAGCATTTTGATGGCAATACTAAAGGAAAGTGGATTTTAACCGCAGGCCTTGGCGGTATGGGCGGTGCACAACCACTAGCCGCAACTATGGCTGGTTATTGTTGTCTTGCGATTGAATGCCAACCAAGTCGTATCGACTTCCGTATCCGCACAGGATATGTGGACAAACGTGCAGACAGCCTTGAAGAAGCGATGCAAATGATTAACGAAGCTGTTGAAAATGGCGAAGCTATCTCTGTTGGCTTACTTGGCAATGCAGCAGAAATTGTCCCTGAAATGGTGAAACAAGGGATCAAACCTGATTTGGTAACGGACCAAACCTCTGCCCATGATCCCGTAAACGGCTATTTACCCGCCGGTTGGACATTGCAGGAATGGGAAGATGCCCGTCAGAATGACCCGGCAAAAGTATCCCGCGAAGCCAAGAAATCTATGGCGGTGCATGTAAAGGCAATGCTGGATTATCACCATATGGGGATTGCAACCGTTGATTATGGCAACAACATCCGTCAGGTCGCATTAGAAGAAGGTGTTGAAAATGCCTTTGATTTCCCAGGATTTGTACCAGCCTATATTCGCCCCCTCTTCTGCCGCGGTGTTGGTCCTTTCCGTTGGGCTGCATTAAGCGGTGACCCTGAAGATATCTACAAAACTGACCAGAAAGTAAAAGAAATCATCGCAGATGACCCTCATCTCCATAATTGGTTGGATATGGCAAAAGAACGCATTCATTTCCAAGGCTTGCCTGCACGTATTTGTTGGGTTGGATTAGGCCTACGTCATAAACTTGGTCTTGCCTTCAATGAGATGGTGAAAAATGGAGAGTTAAAAGCACCTATCGTCATTGGTCGTGATCATTTGGATAGCGGTTCTGTGGCATCCCCTAACCGTGAAACTGAATCCATGATGGATGGTTCTGACGCTGTATCAGATTGGCCTCTTCTAAACGCATTATTAAATACTGCAAGTGGTGCGACATGGGTAAGCTTACATCATGGCGGTGGTGTTGGTATGGGATTCTCCCAACATTCCGGAATGGTCATTTGTTGTGACGGCACAGATGAAGCAGCGGATCGTATCGGTCGCGTTCTATGGAATGACCCAGCAACAGGTGTAATGCGTCATGCTGATGCAGGTTATGACATTGCCAAAGATTGTGCAAAAGAGCACGGCCTAAACCTACCAATGATGAAATAAGATTTTAACGGATTTATGAAAATGACAACAACAATCAAAATCACTCCTGGTCATCTAACACTTGCAGATTGTCGTGCAATCTATGATGGGGCAAAGATCGAGCTGGATTCTGCGGCACGCCCAGCCGTAGAAGCATCTGTTAAGACTGTTAGAGATATCATTGATAATGACGAGACAGTTTATGGTATCAATACAGGATTTGGTCGTCTTGCCCGCACTAGTATCCCAGCAGATAAACTAAAAGAACTACAAGTTAATCTGGTTATGTCCCATGCAACATGTACGGGCCAACCAATGCGTCATTCCGTTGTGCGTTTAATCATGGCACTAAAGGTAAACGCATTAGCCCGCGGGCATTCGGGCATTCAATGGAAGGTTTTAGAAAATCTTGTAACTCTTTATAATAATGAAGTTTATCCTGTAATCCCGGAAAAAGGGTCTGTAGGCGCATCTGGTGATTTAGGACCGCTTGCACATATGTCATGCGCATTACTAGGTATTGGGGATGTTGATTATCAAGGTACCACCATCCCAGCGGCAGAAGGCTTAAAGAAACTTGGTCTGGACCCTGTCGATCTAGGTCCAAAAGAAGGTCTGGCTTTGTTAAACGGTACCCAAGCCTCCACCTCACTTGCTTTGGCAGGATTATTCCTAGCTGAAAACACATTTGCTGCGGCTATTGTCGGCGGGGCACTATCTGTTGATGCGGCTATGGGATCAGATGCACCATTTGACCCACGCATTCAAACTGTACGCGGGCATTCAGGTCAAATTGATGCTGCAGAACTTTATCGTAACCTATTGGAAGGAAGCGATATTCGTAACAGCCATTTAGAATGTGATCGTGTCCAAGATCCGTACTCCTTACGCTGTCAGCCACAAGTTATGGGTGCATGCTTGGATCATTTACGTTTTGCGGCGAATACTTTTGCAATTGAAAGTAATGCAATTTCTGACAATCCCCTCGTCTTTACGGATAATGGCGACGTAATTTCCGGTGGCAACTTCCATGCAGAACCTGTTGCTATGTCATCAGTAATTAGCCATTTCACTTTCTGAGATCGGTGCCTTGTCCGAGCGTCGAATTGCCTTACTGATGGATCCTGCTCTTAGTGGTTTACCAGCATTCTTAGTCGAAGATGGTGGTGTTAATTCCGGTTTCATGATTGCACAAGTCACAGCTGCAGCTTTGGCAAGTGAAAATAAAACACTGGCCCATCCTGCAAGTATTGATTCGCTACCTACATCTGCAAATCAGGAAGATCATGTATCTATGGCCACATTTGCCGCGCGTCGTCTAACTGATATTGCAGAAAATGTTGCTGGTGTTGTCGCTGTCGAATTATTGGCGGCAGCTCAAGGTATTGACTTCCATAAGCCAATGAAAACCTCGCCTGATTTGCTAGAAGCAATGTCTATGATCCGTGAAAGAGCACCTTATTATGATAAGGATCGTTACTTCGCACCAGACATCGAAGCAATTAAAAGCTTGGTTTTGGATGGAAAATTCCTTAAGTTTATTTCCAGCAGTGTGCTACCTAGCCAATAAGGCACAACAAAAAACAAAGTGCACATTACCACGTGAACCTCAATAGGGATGGAGATGTCATGGCTAATCCTACAGATCATGACAAAACCAAATCAGGTACATTGTTCCTTTTTGTCGGACCCAGTGGGTCCGGCAAAGGACCACTTCTGAGACGTTTTCGTGAATTATATGAAACAGACGAACGTTTTCATTTTCCAAATCGTGTGATCACACGCGCCGTTCATATGCCTGATGAAACGCATATACATGCGACTATTGAAGCATTCTCTAATGCAGAAGAAGGTGGCGCTTTCGCTCTCCATTGGCACACACATGGGCATAGTTACGGTATTCCAGGTCATGCGCTAACTGAACTACAGAACGGTAAGCATGTTATGATTAATGTATCCCGCACGATGGTCGAGCAAGCACGTGAATTTGATTTTCCAGTGAAGATCTTTCACATTGAGACACCACTTGATACCAGTTTCAAAAAATTGAAGGCACGCGGACGCGAAAGTGAAGAAGAAATCGCCCAACGCTTAAAACGGCATGATCTCCCCTATCCCGATGAAGGCGATATATTAAGAATAGAGATAGATGGTGAAAGTGACGAAGCTTTTACCCAAGCAAACTCAGTCATTCAAAAAATCCTTCAGGAACCATAAATTCGCTTCCTTGTAATATTATTACTTGAGTTTACGGGTCTAAGTCTCTATGACCCTCCCCAACATTACGTCCCCTTTTATTTCTTTAGGAGTAACACGCATGGCCAGCCCTGCAATTGCCCCAAATGTAAAAAACGAAGCAGATTCACGCAGAACCTTTGCGATTATTTCTCACCCGGATGCTGGTAAAACCACATTGACTGAGAAACTATTGTTAATGGGTGGTGCGATCCGTATGGCTGGTGAAGTGAAAGCAAAGGGCGACCGTCGTCGTGCACGCTCCGACTGGATGAAGATCGAACAACAACGTGGTATTTCAGTGACCACGTCTGTGATGACCTTTATCGATGGTGACAATACATATAACTTGCTTGATACACCGGGTCACGAAGACTTCTCCGAAGATACATTCCGTACATTAACGGCTGTTGATTCTGCTGTAATGGTCATCGACGCAGCGAAAGGTATTGAGCCGCAAACAAAGAAATTATTTGAAGTTTGCCGTTTACGTGACATTCCAATTATAACCTTCATTAATAAAATGGATCGAGAAACAAAAGACCCATTTGAATTAATGGATGAAATTTCCGAAACACTTGCATTGGATTGTGCGCCGATGGTTTGGCCGATTGGTTCGGGTATTGATTTCCGTGGTGTATATGATCTACACAAAAACCATTTCGTGGAATATACGGAAGACGGGCCTGTGCTTCATGAGATGACAGGTACGGATGACCCTAAGCTTGGTGAAATGATCCCTGCTGATCAATGGGAACGCCTACAAGAAGAAGCAGAGCTTGCCATGGAAGCCTGCCCACAATTTGATATGAATAGCTATCGCGAAGGCCATTTATGTCCAGTTTACTTTGGTAGTGGTTTGAAAAATTTTGGGGTTCGCCAATTGCTAAACGGTATTGGTATGGCAGCCCCATCTCCACGTCCACAACCAACTGAAGAACGTGTGATTGATCCCGGTGAAAATAAAGTGACTGGTTTCGTGTTTAAAGTTCAGGCCAATATGGATCCGAACCACCGTGACCGCATTGCCTTTGTGCGTTTGGTATCTGGTCAATTTAAACGTGGCATGAAATTGAAACATGTGCGTTCAGGCAAACCAATGGCTATCTATAACCCGATCATGTTTTTTGCACAGGATCGCGAACTTGCAGAAGAAGCATGGCCCGGTGACATCATTGGTGTGCCAAACCATGGCTCTTTACGCGTAGGCGATGCACTAAGCGAGAGTGAAACTATTCGTTTCACAGGTATTCCTAATTTTGCACCAGAAATCCTTCGTCGCGTCCGCCTTGATGATCCAATGAAGGGCAAGCATCTTCAAAAAGCTTTAGAGAGTCTGGCTGAGGAAGGTGTAACACAAGTATTTAAACCTGCTTTAGGGGCTAACTGGATTGTTGGTGTGGTTGGTCAGCTTCAACTAGATGTTTTAGTTACACGTATTCAACAAGAATATTCCATTAACGTATCTCTTGAAACAGCACCATTCGAAACAGCACGTTGGGTAAGCAGTGAAGACCCCGTAAAATTGAAGACTTTTATGGACGGAAATCGTTCCGCTATGGGTGAAGATAGAGACGGTGCCCCTGTATTTTTAGCCAGAAATGGATGGGAACTGAATCACCAAATTCAAAATCATCCTGATGTTAGATTCGATAAAACAAAAGAGAGATCGTGATCAGAAAATCATAAATATTGTGAAATAAAATACTAAGAAAGCTATTTTTTTTT
>NZ_SMMC01000137.1 GCF_009711445.1 Curvivirga aplysinae
ATCGTATTGTTATATGGGGGAATAATTAATTTTGTTAGATGTTGTCAAAGTTGTTTTTACACTGCTGGTCGAGTTACTGGTTGATTTTATCATTTCTAGTCTTGCAAGTTGGAGTGAGAAAATAAGTAATGTATTGCGTTTACCACTAGTAATTTCTGATTTCTTTATAGTTTGTTTGATTGGCTTATTGATTTTTGGGCCGATTGTTTATTTCATATCAGGATTTGATATTATCTTTATATACATAATCCTAGGTGTATGGGGTGTTAGTCTTTTTCTACGCCTATTCACAATAGGTCTGGAGGTTTTGAAGCCTTATACACCTATAAGTTAATCATCCACGTTTAACTTCCTTAAAGCCATTTTTATTCGAAATGGTTTTGTTGTTTTGTTACAATCCTTTATTCAGCTATAGGTGTATTGATAATATTTTTGTTATCATAAGTAGTTATTTGTGGTAGTGTCAATTTTAAACGGTTGCAAAAAATAGATATGGATAGGCTGCTAGAGAGGGGGATTTGTTATGAATCGTCACAAAGCGAAAGTCCGCGATTATATCGCCCGAAGACTGAATACTAGTCGCATGCGGGCAGATATTTTATGGGGCGGCATTCTAATCGGGTTTAATTTTTTATTATGTAGCGTCGCAATTGATAATATCAATTATACCAAATTTGTTGGCTTAACTTTTGGTATTTACCTTGCCTATGTGGCACTGTTTTTAGCCATAGGTTTTCGCAATTTTGGGCGAAATTACTTCGAAAAAATAAGTGCTTATGAAGATGGGTAGTGCGAAATAAGAGGAAGAAAAAATCTTCCTCTTTTTATATTACCTATGCTCCGGCAATGGTCATGCCTTCGATGCGGATGGTTGGCGCATCCGTGCCATAACGGAAGGTGAGGTTATTAGCAGGGGTTAATTCAAGGAAGAGGTCCTTGAGGTTACCCGCGATGGTCATTTCATTCACCGGATAGGCTATTTCACCATTTTCGATCCAGAAACCAGCAGCACCTTGGCTGTAATCACCCGTGATCATATTGGCGCCATGGCCCATAATGCTTGTTACATAAAAACCGGATTTGATGTCTTTGATTAATTCTTCAGGGGAAAGCTCACCTGCTTCAATATAGGTATTCGTCGTGGATGGAGATGGGGCAGAGGCCGCACCGCGGCTGGCGTTGCCTGTGGATTCCATACCCAGTTGACGTGCGGTACGTAAATCCATAATCCATGTGGTCAGCATACCTTCATCTACAATATTTTTAGCAGCAGTTGGAAGACCTTCTGCATCAAAGGCTTTTGAACCATAGCCCCGTAAACGATGTGGGTCTTCTTTCAGGGTGATGTTTTTGCTCATGACCTGTTTGCCCAAACTGTCTTTTAAGAAGCTTGTACCGCGTGCGATGGAGGAACCGTTAATGGCGCCAAGCAAGCTGCTGGCGATACGCATGGAGACGCGTGTATCAAAAACAACTGGTGCCTGTATAGTAGGGCCTTTACGCGGATTTAATTTTTTAATCGCACGTTCAGATGCAGATTTTCCAACTTCTGCCGGATCGGTTAAATCATTGCCCCAAACCTTTGAGGAATAATCATAATCTGTTTCCATCCCTGTGCCTTCACCGGCAATGACGGATACACCAACGGAGCTACTAGAACTTTTAAACCCTGCAGAAAAACCATTACTTGCGGCCATAAAGATATCGGCAGAAGACCAGCTTGCAGAGGCGCCTTCGGAATTGGTTACACCTTCAACAGCAAGTGCTGCATCTTCACAGGTTTTTGCACGTTCCACCAAAGTTTCCGCAGATGGTTCTTCGGGATCAAAGGTTTCATAATCTGGCACGTCACCTGTGAATAACATATCTGGATCAGCCAAACCGATATAAGGATCTTCTGGGACAGTTTTTGCCATGGAAATCGCACGATCCACCAATTCATCCAAAGCTTTTTCCTTCCAGTCATTAGAAGAAACGATGGCCTGACTTTTACCAATAATGACGCGAAGGCCAAGATCATGGGCTTCGGATCGCTCTAGGCTTTCCATTTTACCAAGACGTTGTTCATGGCTAAGCGAAATAGCGGTTGCTGCAACTGCATCTGCTGCATCTGCACCTTTGGCTTTCGCTTTTTTCAACATGTCATCAAGGATATTTGCGATGTCTTGGTTTTGGCTCATGGATGGATCCTTAGAGGAAAGATTATGATTATCAATTTGAATTGGTTAGATGCTATGCATGATTGCAATAAAGGTAAAGCCAATGATTGCAATTGCCGCGAAGATTATTTGCAGGCGTGTGCGCCATATAGTTGTACGCCAATCCGGAAGACTGTCTGGGTCTTTATAGCTCACTTCATTTTGTTTCACTTTTCTACGATGCCATTTGGTCCATTTACCTGAACCTTTCAAGAGCAACGAGATAAAAACCAGACTTCCTAAGAAGAAAAGCAGCTCTATCGCCCCAAAATTTCTTAAAGTTTCAACAAAAGCATTCATAATCTAAGCGATCATTATTAATAGAAAGCTCTAAGCTTCTTCACGTTCAACAGCACGCCATCCGATATCGCGACGACAGAAGCCATTTTCCCAATCCACTTTATCAACGGCTTCATAAGCAATTTTTTGGGCTTCTTTGACTGTATTTCCACGTCCAACCACGTTTAATACACGCCCACCTGTTGCAAGAATTTCACCACTATCAGATTTTGCGGTGCCTGCATGGAAGATGGTCGTCGCCTCATTACTCGCAGCGATATCCAGATTTTTAATGACAGTATTTTTCTCATAAGAACCGGGATAGCCATTGGCAGCCAGCACAACGTTTAAGGCTGTCATGTCATGCCAATCAAGTTTATGGCCTTCTAATTCACCTTTTGACGCAGTTTCCAGAACCGGTACTAGATCAGACTTAAGGCGCATCATCAAAACCTGACACTCAGGGTCACCAAAGCGTGCGTTAAATTCAATAACACGTACACCTGTTTTAGTGATCATCAATCCAGCGAAAATAACGCCAATATAAGGTCGGCCTTCTGCAGCCAATCCGTCCGCCAAAGGTTGGATAACTTTTTCCATCACTTCCGTTTCGATCTCAGCAGTGGCAACGGGCGCAGGGGAATATGCGCCCATACCGCCTGTATTTGGGCCTTTGTCACCATCATAGACAGCTTTGTGATCTTGGGCAGAGGCCAGTGCCAATGTGTTTTTACCATCGCATAACGCAAAGAAGGAAAGTTCTTCACCTTCCATAAATTCTTCAACAACGATTTCGGAGCCTGCATCGCCAAAGACGCCACCTGTCATGGCATCATCTACTGCTTGTAAAGCCTCTTCTAATGTCATGGCAACTGTCACACCTTTGCCTGCTGCAAGGCCGTCTGTCTTCACAACGATAGGGGCACCTTGTTCCCGTATATAGGCTTTTGCGTCTTCTGGATTGGTGAAACGTGCATAGGCAGCGGTATCAATGCCATATTTAGCACAAATATCTTTCATAAAGCCTTTTGAGCCTTCAAGTTCTGCGGCCTTCGCGCTTGGTCCAAAGGCTAAAATGCCTGCATCCTGTAATTTGTCAGCAAGGCCAAGAACTAAGGGTGCTTCCGGCCCAATCACAACCAGATCAATAGCATTTTCTTTTGAAAAGCGGACAATTCCATCTACATCTTCGGCCTTGATAGCGATACATTCTGCGACGTCTTCGATACCCGCGTTGCCGGGGGCACAGTATAGTTTGTCGCATTTTTCAGATTTGGAAATTGCCCAACAAAGTGCATGTTCACGACCACCGGAACCAACCATCAAGATTTTCATGTATCAAAGACTCCCAAAAGGACAGGATGCTAAAATTATTTGCAGCTTTCTTTAACATGTGAGTCGCCGTTTGACCATGATTTAACACCCCTTTTCGCTTGGCGAGATAGGGGGATCACATTAGACTGCGTGACATGAGTGATCTTTTTTCAAAACCTGCCGCTAAACCTGTTTCCAATGTGCCTGAATTTTCGGTCACAGAATTAAGTTTTGAGCTGAAAAGAACAGTGGAAGGCGCCTTTTCCCATGTGCGTGTCCGTGGGGAAATTTCCGGTTTTAAGCGGGCGGCATCTGGCCATATGTATATGGCTTTAAAAGATGCCGATGCGGTTATGGATGCGATTTGCTGGAAAGGCAATGCCAGCCGTTTGGCGGTTCAACCTGAAGATGGGCTTGAAGTTGTCGCAACAGGTAAATTAACCACTTATCCCGGCCGATCAAAATATCAGATTGTCATTGAAACCATGGAAATGGCGGGTGAGGGGGCGCTTCTAAAGTTATTGGAAGAACGCAAGAAAAAACTTGCTGCTGAAGGTTTGTTTGATCCAGATCGAAAGAAAGAAATCCCATATTTACCCGAAGTTATCGGTATTGTGACGTCGCCGACAGGCGCCGTTATTCGAGATATTTTACATCGGTTGCAAGATCGTTTCCCCCGCCATGTGTTATTGTGGCCTGTGGTGGTTCAAGGCGATGGAGCTGCAGAAAAGATTGCAGCTGCGATAGATGGCTTTAATCAAGTAAGAGAGGGCGGTGACGTGCCGCGTCCTGACTTATTAATTGTCGCACGTGGTGGTGGTTCCCTTGAAGATTTATGGAGCTTTAATGAAGAAGTCGTTGTGCGCGCCACAGCCGCTAGTGATATTCCTGTTATTTCAGCGGTAGGGCATGAAACAGATACGACCTTGATTGATTTTGCCTCTGATCGTCGCGCACCTACGCCGACGGGGGCTGCGGAAATGGCTGTGCCCGTACGAGTGGATTTACTGGCGACAGTAAAAGATTTTGAACGTCGTCTTCTGTCAGCTCAAAGCAGAAGCTTGGATATGAAAACGCGCCATTTGGAAGGATTGTCTAGAGGGCTTCCAAAGCCGGATGCGTTATTACAAAATGTCACTCAGCGTCTGGATGATGTGGCTGATAAGCTGGATATCGGTTGGCGTTCCCGTCTACAGATAAGCCAACATAAGTTAGATCAACTGTCAGGTCGCTTGCGTAGTCCTGCGCAGTTATTGGACAGTAAAGCTGATAAATTAAGTTCAATGAATCAACGCCTTATTCAAGCCACAAAAGCTCTGCAATCTCGAAAATCTGATCGGTTCGAGGCCATGCGCCTTGGGGATCGGTTAGATCAAAGTTTTGAACGTTTACAAGAAAAACAGAAAAGCCGATTGGATCAATTAGCAATTCGCTTGGAAAATTTAAGCCATAAAAAGGTTTTAGAACGCGGGTTTGCAGTCATCCAGCGTCCTGATGGAAGTTTATTATCGTCGGTGAAAGCGGTTGAAGCGGGTGAAACAGTACAAGTGCAATTTGCAGATGGGCATGCAGATGCAGTGTTAGGTGTTGGAAGCTTTACCCAAGCAATGGAAGCTGTACGTCAACCGGATGTGAAGAAACGTAAAAAGAAAGAAAAGCCAGTTGAGGCTATAGAAGAAATAGAAACTTCTAAAAAAGCAAAGAAGAAGGATACCACAGATGATCGTCAAGACAGCTTGTTTTAAAGCCGTAACGTCAATTTTTGCAGGTGCGATGCTTTTTGTATCTCTTTCAACACAGGCAGCGGATCGAACAAAGCTTGATGGGAGGTTTATTCAAGGTGGCATGGTGATTGGTCAGACTGAGAAGGGTGCGAAGGTTACTTTTCAAGATCATGAATTATTATTGAGCGATGAGGGGCAGTTTGTTTTTGGATTTCACCGCGATGCACCGGAAAGTCAAAATCTAACGATTACCTATACTGATGGTAGTTCGGAAACTATTCCCATAGCGATTGAACAGCGAGAATATAATGTCCAACGGATTGACGGTTTGCCAAGTAAACAGGTTTCACCGCCGGAAGAGATTATGGTCCGTATCCGTGATGATAATCGTCAAATTGGTGAGGCACGTGCCAATATTACTGATGAAGATTGGTATTTAGAAGATTTTATTTGGCCATCCGTTGGACCCATTTCAGGTATCTATGGATCTCAACGTATCTTAAATGGTCAACCGCGTCAGCCGCATTACGGCATTGATATTGCCCTGCCAACAGGATCGCCAGTGGTCGCGCCTGCATCCGGTATTATCCGTCTTGTTCATGATGATATGTATTTTTCCGGCGGCACGTTATTTCTGGATCATGGGGCAGGTTTGATGTCTGCGTTTTTGCATCTCAGCAAAATCCATGTGAAAGAAGGACAATTTGTAAAACAAGGTGAGTTAATCGCAGATATCGGTGCGACGGGTCGTGTGACAGGGGCACATCTTGACTGGCGAATAAACTGGTTTGAAAATCGTATCGATCCAGCTTTACTGGTGCCACCAATGCCAAAGTAAGGTTAGCGATCTTTTATTCGATTGAACTTGAAAGAATTTTTGTTCCTGCTGCGCCAAAGGCAAGGGCAAAAAAGGCCTCAAACCATCTTTTCAGTTTGTTATAAGTAAGTACCATCGGTTTACTCGAAAACAATAAGGCGTAGGTAATAAAGATGGTAATACCTTGTGTGCAAACCGCACCAATCACAATTAAAATTGTTTCAATTGACGGATTTGCAGGCAAACCGATTGAAAAAAGAGAGCCAAAAAATAAAACGGCTTTTGGATTGGTTAAGTGAATAGCCAACCCCTTAGCATAGGCTTTTTTCGGTGAGATATACTTGCTACTAGTTTCAAACGCCTTTGAGGGCGATATAGCAGACCGCGCAGATTTATAAGCAAGATATAAAAGGTAACTTGCCCCCACATATCTGGCGATATCAAACGCCCAGGCATTCGCATGCATCAAGGCACCCAATCCAAGTGCTGCCGAAAATGCCCATGTGAGGGAACCTGTCGAAATACCAAAGGCAAGTGCTAATCCTGATTTACGACCTGAACTCATTGATGCATTGGCTATGGCAAGTGTGGCAGGACCGGGGCTTGCGGCGGCGATAACTGAGGCAGCCAGAATGAGTGTAAGGTTTAATTCTTCAGGCATATCTTTTCATTATCCCATCAACATAAAAGGTACTGTCGCAACAATTAAGGTTGCCATGATATAGTTGAAAATACGTAAATGCTTTTCATCTTTCATCCAGCGACGTAATGCCGACCCAAAACTCGTCCAAATCAAAATACATGGTACGCCAAAGAATAATACAACAAGCAGAGTAACAGCTGCGTCATTGGCTAGATTGTCTGATTGTAACCCGAATGCGGAAGAAAAAGTAACCGCCATCATCCATGCTTTTGGGTTAATCCATTGGAACAGGGCTGCTTCAATGAAGGTAAGCGGTTTTGCTTTGCTTTCTACTTTCCCTACACCTGCGGCTGTCCCGATACGATAGGCAAGATAAAGTAAGTAGGCACTACCTGCATAGGTCAGGATGCTTTGCAGTAATGGAAAAATGGTAAAAAGCTGCCCTAATCCCATACATGCCATCAACACCATAAATAAAAATCCAAGGGCAACACCTGCTGCATGGGGAACTGTGCGTTGCAAACCAAAGTTTAAACCAGATGCTGCAAGCATCAGATTGTTTGGGCCCGGTGTGACAGAGGCGACAAAGACAAAATTCGCCAACGGTAACAACGCAACATTTGTAAAACTGCTGAAATCAATAGCCATCATTTGTCTCCTTTTAGCTGCCCTTAATGTATCAATTTGATGTGGAAAGGATCACCGGAAAGGAGGTGTTAGTCAATTATGCTGACCCAATTTTATTGCACCCATACAATAACTTAGCTGATTTTACAGTTAGTTAGATTTCAACTTTTTTAATGTGCGAAGGAAATTTTGAGTGATTTTTTCTTCGCTTTCATGTTGGCCATTCTTGATCAACTGTCGACCTGCAACGAAGGTGTCACAGACTAGATTTTCATTTCCGTTAAAGAGGAAGGCATCAAGAATAGTATCACCTTCCAACCCATATAGATCAGGCTTTTGATCATCAAGTACTAAGAAGTCTGCACGTTTTCCAACTGCTAACTCACCAGAGTTTAGGGCTAATGCTTGAGCTCCACCTTGTGCAGATTCACACCATAATTTGCGCCCAACTGAGGCGGTGTTCTCATCTGCGCAAACTGCACGTGCTTGATGTATCAAGCGTTGTCCATATTCAAGAAGACGAATTTCTTCAACGGGGGAGCGACTTACATGGCTATCACTACCGACACCGTAACGCCCGTCCTGTTTTAAAAAGTCAACCATTGGATAGATACCATCACCAAGATTGCCTTCTGTGGTTGGGCAGATGCCAGCAACGGCCTTACTTTTTGCGATTTGGGTGACTTCCTGATCGGTCAGATGGGTGGCATGGATTAAGCACCAACGTTCATCAACGGATAATTGATCATATAGCAATTCAACAGGCCGCTTGCCTTTTGAAGAAATACAATCATTCACTTCCTTCATTTGTTCAGCGATATGGATATGAATTGGCGCGTTTGGATTATGTTGATGCAACATATTTTGCATATCTTTCAGCATAGATGTGCTGACCGCGCGCAAGCTATGGGGGGCAACACCCACATGGGTGTTATATCCATATTCCTCTTGTGTGGCTGTATTTTCGGTTTCCATGATGATCTTCATAATCATCTCTGGATCTGTTTTAAAGCGCGCCTGCGCCGGGGCGAGATCACTCTCGTCAAAGCCTGCATAGGCGTAGAGAACAGGCAGATGGGTCAGGGCAATTCCGGTTGCTTTAGCTGCATTTACAATTTGGTGGCTATGTTCGGCAAGATTATCATAATGTTTTCCACCTATGGCATGATGTAGGTAATGAAATTCCCCCACACTTGCATAGCCATATTTTAAACATTCAAGGTAAAGCTGTGCCGCAATGGCTTGAACATCCTCTGCTGTGATCTTTGCCAGAAAATTATACATAATCTCACGCCAGCTCCAGAAAGATTCTTTTCCTTTTTCCCGACGCTCGCTTAAACCAGCCATGGCACGTTGAAAGGCATGAGAATGCAGATTATGCATGGCTGGAATAATCGGACCAGCTGCTTTGTTTTTAGAAACAGTATGAGGTTCATTATCGATTGAGGTTATGACGCCATTTTGGTCCCATGATAGCGTGACATTTTTGGCCCAACCATCTGAGAGCAAAATTGTTTCGGCAAAGATAGAATTGATTGTCATAAGATGAACCTCAGTAAACATGCGATTTTATTTAGTTGTATATACAAGATAGATTCGAATGCAAGGCAAAATAAAAGCTCCCCCTTCATTTTATAGAAGGTAGGAGCTTTATTGTGTTTCTAGCGACTAATATGTGCTGGAAACCAGCAGTTATTCTTATCCAAATGCTTTGCCATCTTCACGACGAATGGCAATGACTGCTGAACGCGGCACAGCGTTACCACCCTCTGGGAAATGGCTATCGCCTTTTTCACCTGGATGTTGGATACCAACAAACATTGTAGATTTGTCTGCACTCCAAGTTGCACCAGTTACTTCACATTCTTTTGGACCAACCATGAAACGTTGGATTTCGCCTGTTTCTGGATTACCCACTAACATTTGGTTGTTACCCATACCAGCAAAGTCGTCTTTGTTGCTGTATTTGCCATCTGTTTGGATCCAAAGTTTTCCTTTGCTGTCAAATACAAGACCATCTGGGGAATTAAACATATTTTCAGCTGTGATATTTTTGGAGCCTGCATATGCATCAGAATGCACAGTTGGGTTGCCTGCAATGGCAAATAATGTCCATTTGAAGTCAGAATCTGCATGATTGCCAGAAACTGGTTCCCAGCGAACAATTTGACCATAGTTGTTTTTTGCACGCGGGTTTGGTCCACCAACTGGTGTTTCATCTCCGCCCGCATTTGGTTTTACACCACGGTTTTTGTTGTTGGTTAGGCAACAGAACGCTTCGGCTTTAAGCGGGTTTGCAGCGACCCACTCTGGACGGTCCATGGTTGTTGCGCCAACTTTGGAAGCTGCAATACGTGTATTGATTGCGATTTCTGCTTCGGTCATGCCTGTTGATGCTGGTGTTAAGGCAATCCATTGACCTGTGAAGTCGTCCGCGAATTTGGCAACATAAAGTTGGCCTTCTTCCAATAGGTTTGTGTTGTTACCACCCTCAGAATACTTGTTCTTAGACACAAATTTGTAGAGAAACTCACCGCGTTCATCATCACCAAGATAAACTACAACATGGTTGTCTTTGGAAATCACGACCTCTGCGTTTTCATGTTTAAAACGACCTAGAGCAGTACGTTTTTTTGGCGTTGAGGAGGGATCAAATGGATCAATTTCAACGATGTAACCTGCACGGTTTGGTTCATTTGGGTTTTTGGAAATGTCGAAACGCTCATCTTGTTTCGCCCAAGCATAACCCCAGTCTTTGTGTTTAACGCCATAACGCTTCATTTCTGCGCTACGTTCATAGTTTTCATCACTGCTAGAGAAATAGCCGTTGAAGTTTTCTTCACATGCCAAATATGTGCCCCATGGTGTACGACCGTTACCACAGTTATTCCATGTACCAAGGGATTTGGTACCAGTTGGATCTGCTTTTGTTTTTAACAGGTCATGACCTCGTGCAGGGCCTGTAATATCCATAGGGGAATCGGCCGTGATACGACGGTTATACTTGGAATCTTTTACAATTTTCCAGTCATCACCGTTTTGCATGATTTCTACAACAGAGACACCATGTGCATTTTTGCCTTTCAAGATATCATCTTGAGTTTCAGGTAATTTGCTTTCACGGTTACCATACATGATACTGCGGTTTGTATATTCGTTATTTACAACAAGGATATCTTTCCCATCATGTTGGAATAGGGACATACCGTCATTGTTATCACCAAAGCTACGTGCCTGACTTGCAGCTGTACCACGTGTTACATGATCAAAATCTGCGGCATCAGACCATAATGGATCACCCCAACGTGCGACAACTTGCCATTTGTAACCTTCTGGCACTGTTACTGTGTCTGCGGTGGAGATGCCAACTGGTTTAAAACCCATTGCATGATGTGCAGCATTGGAAGTCGCAGGTGTTAGAGCTGTTCCACCCATAACAAAAGCTGTTGCGCCAAATGCCAATCCGCCTTTTAGGAAGTCGCGGCGGGATGCTGCTGCTTCAACTACATAGTCAAATCCTGTTACCTCTGGCCCTGGGTTATCGATTTCATCAAATTCGTCGAAAGAAAGATCATCATTTTCGATAATAGACATCTCTTAGATCCTGTAAAAAGTTTTAGTTGAGTATTGCACATTGATGCGCTTGAAGCGGGAAGGCTATTCAGGAAATGTTACAATTGTATGCCATTTTTGTGATATTCGAAGAAATGGATTGAAAAAGAGATAGATAAAATTTACTTGTATATACAATAGTGTTCAGAGATGAGAGGCAATTCAGATGTGGCAGCATTTATGGGTTAATATTTCCATCGCGACGATGACCGAAAATCAACATAATATGGGATATGGAAACGCCTATGGCATGATTGAAGATGGGGCATTTGCAATAAATGATGGTGAAATAGTCTATGTCGGTAAAGAGTCTGATTTGCCAAAGAAGGCTGATGAACTTGCCTATCACGTCCATGATGGAAATGGCGCTTGCATAACGCCTGGCTTAGTCGATTGTCATACGCATCTGGTTTATGGCGGGAATCGAGCTACGGAATTTGAGATGCGTCTTAAAGGCGCTAGCTATGAGGAAATTGCGAAAGCGGGTGGGGGAATCGTGTCCACTGTGTCTAATACGCGTGCAGCATCCGAAGATGAACTCTATCAGTCTGCGCATAAACGACTGTCCCGATTAATGGAAGAAGGTGTTACCACCGTTGAAGTTAAATCGGGCTATGGTCTGGACACTGAAAATGAATCCAAAATGTTGCGTGTTGCCCGGAAGTTAGGTTCGGACTTACCTGTGGATGTGAAGACAACATTTCTTGGTGCACATGCTTTACCCGCTGAATTTAAAGATCGGGAAGATGAATATATTTCAGTGGTATGTGATGAAATGCTTCCAACTGCAGTCAGTGAAGGACTTGTTGATTGTGTTGATGCTTTTTGTGAAGGAATTGCCTTTAATCCGGAACAAACAGCGCGTGTTTTTGATGCTGCCAAGAAACATAACCTTCCGGTAAAACTGCATGCTGATCAATTATCAGATTTGAATGGTGCTGGTCTTGCTGCGCGTTATCATGCTTTATCTGCGGATCATCTGGAATATACAAATGAAGACGCTGTGAAAGCGATGGCAGCATCTGGCACTGTTGCAGTCCTTTTGCCGGGCGCCTTTTATGTATTGAAGGAAACAAAACTTCCACCCATGGAGGCATTTAGAAATCATAATGTTCCAATTGCCTTGGCAACTGATTCTAATCCAGGCTCTTCGCCGGTGACATCTATATTGTTAATGTTGAGTATGGGGTGCCGTTATTTTGCATTAACCCCAGAAGAAGCTTTTAAAGGTATCACCGCTAATGGGGCAAAGGCACTAGGGGTTTTTGATCAAGTTGGCAGTCTGGATATTGGGAAAACAGCGGATTTTGTAATTTGGGATATACAAACGCCAGCGGAACTTGCCTATAATGTTGGCGCAAATCCAGCATTGGCTGTTTATAAGGATGGGGTTCAACGATAACCCCATCATTCTTTTGCGTTTAATTTGTTGGTTTAAAGTCTAACATCGCTGAAATCAGGTCTTTTAAATAAGGTGTGCAAGCATCAACCTTGTCTTGGATAAGGTTAAATGGCGCGTCTTCATTCATATAAGTGATCTGAGATTGTTCTAATTGTACGGCGTGAATATTGTTTTCAGGATCCCCATAATGGCGGGTGATATGCCCGCCTTTAAATCGGCCATTAAACACATGACTGAAATCTTTATGTGCATTTGCGACTTCTTTTAACTTATTTGCGAGCAAATTATCGCAAGACGTATCATCCGCAGTACCAAAATTCATATCAGGAAGCTGTCCATCAAAGAAGCGTGGTACTTGAGACCGGATGGAATGTGCATCCCACAATAACGCATATCCATACTTTTCCTTTATCGCAGTCAGTGTGGAAGTCAACTTGTTGTGGTAAGGGCGCCAGTAAAGGTCTACACGACGTTGAATTTCTTCGTTATTTGGTAAAAATTGATCCGCAGCATATAGATGATCTTTGGCAAAACTATCGATCGGAGATAAGCCTGTTGTGTCTTGGCCGGGATATAGGTTCTGATCGTCATGAGGTCGATTTAAATCAACCACATAGCGGCTATGCGTCGCGTTTAAGATTGATACGCCCATCTCTTTGGCAAAGTCGTATAACTTATGTATATGCCAATCGCTATCCACACTCTCTTTCCCCACCTTTGTCATATGACAGGAAATATCGTCAGGAATATAGCTACCTGCATGAGGGGCACTGATTAGAAGAGGGCTGTCGCCTTGATGAAATTCAAATATATTCATAATCTGTGATATAACGAAATTAGGGTCATGAGAAAACGCGATTTTATTTTTTTCTGGCCTGTGAATGCTAAAATATTTTAAGGAAAAAGCAATTGATGACACATCTTAAGAAGGAAGAAGAAAAGATGAGAGATCAGGTTTCCTTGAAGTCTTTAACAGCTTCAGACATGGCCTTGAGTATAGAGTTTTCGACCGGTTTGGAAAGCCGTTTTCACTGGCTTTGGTTGCGAGAGAATTGCCATTGTGCTGAATGTCATCACCCACAAACGTGGGAACGCATTGTTGATACATTTAAAATTGATCCCAAAATCAAAGCAAAATCTTATGAATTAACATCCGAAGGCACTATTCTTTCACTGACATGGCCAGATGGTCATAAGACGGAAATTAAGGCTGGTTGGTTGATAGATCATGCTTATGATGGGCATCGTGTGAGTAATGGTTTACCTGAGATTAAATATTGGTCCACAGAAAATTTGGGCGAACGTCCTTCTGTTGAAGCTGCTGATGTGTTGGATAGCGAAGAGGGCCTCAAAGAATTTATTACTCAACTACGTGTTTATGGTTTCAGTATTGTAAAGAATCTTGCGCCGGAAATGGGTAAGGTTGAAGAATTGGCCAAACGTGTGGGCTATTTACGCGATACTCATTTTGGGATTGATTTTACGGTCGAGTCAAAACCAGACCCAAATAACGTAGCTTATACATCTGTAGAACTTAAAGCTCATACAGATTTGCCGAATTTGGAATCCCCTCCAGGTATTCAATTCCTACATTGCTTGCAATTTGAGGCAACAGGCGGAGAGAGTATCTTGGTTGATGGGTTTGCTGTGGCAGATCAACTCCGTAAAGAAAATCCGAAGGCTTATGATGATTTGACCCGTATTCCTGTGAATTATCGTTTCGTGGATAAAGAATGGGATTTGCGCTGGAACAGCCCAGCCATTCGCTTGGACTATAATGGTGAAATGGAAGAAATCCGCTATCACAATGCGTTAACTGCAACGCGTGAAGCAGGCTTTGATGACATGACCGCGATCTATGAAGGCCTGCGTGCTTATACCGAGGTATTACGTCGTCCGGAATTTGAATTGAAATTTAAATTGGAGCCCGGCGAAGTGATGGTATTCCATAACCGTCGTGTTTTACATGGCCGTGGTGAGTTCGATCCTAATAGTGGCCCACGTATGTTGCGTGGATGTTATGTGGATTGCGATCAGGCATGGAGTAAGCTTCGTGTTTTGCAAGGCATGAACCATTTATAAGTTCAGATAGCAGTTCTCCCAGACTGTAAAATAAAAGGCCGGAAGATTTCTTCCGGCCTTTCTTTATTAGAAACACAATTGGTTAAATTAGACATCTAATTCACGTAAAGGCTTACCTTCGCGTTGACGTGTTTCCCATTGATCATCAATCCAAACAGCCGCATTACTTGGGGCAAGCATGCCATTGCCTTTGATGATATCCGCGGCACGTTCACCCACCATAATAGTTGGGGAGTTCAAGTTACCGTTCGGAATTGTTGGGAAGATTGAGCTGTCCACGACACGTAAAGAGTCAATTCCTCGTACTTTACATTCACTATCCAATACAGCCATTGGGTCACTATCTGAACCCATTGGACATGTACAAGATGCATGATAAGCACTTTCGGCATTTTCACGAATCCATGCATCAATCTCGTCGTCCGATTTGATGTCAAGCCCCGGTTGGATTTCTTCACCGCGATATTTATCCATCGCAGGTTGGTTTAGGATTTCACGACTTAGACGAATACATGCACGGAAAGCTTCTCGGTCATCTTCATGTTCATTATAGTTAAACAACATGGCTGGCTTTTCACGCGGGTCAGCAGATTTAGTTTTGATCCAACCACGGCTTTTTGGTTTGTTAGGGCCAACATGAACTTGATATCCGTGACCAGCAAATGCAGCATTACCATCGTAACGCATAGCTGCTGGAAGGAAGTGATACTGAATGTCAGGCCATTTTATGCCTGCTTTAGAACGGATAAATGCACATGATTCAAAATGGTTTGTTGCGCCTAAACCGGTTTTATTCAAAATCCAGCGAGTTCCGATTAAACCTTTAGAGAATAGATTTAATTTGGAATTCAAAGAGATAGGTTCTTTACATTCATATTGGAAATAAACTTCCAAGTGATCTTGCATATTGCCACCGACACCCGGCAATTCGTGTTGAACTTCAATGCCTGCATCTTTCAAAACGTCAGATGGGCCAATGCCGGACATTTGTAGGATATGAGGTGATCCCACAGAACCTGCAGAAAGGATAACTTCACGATTTGCACTAACGGTTTTGACTTGGCCGTTTACAGAATACTCAATACCTGTGGCTTTTTTGCCATCCAATATCACCTTATGGGTGAGGGCATTGGTAATAACTTTCAAGTTTGGACGTTTCATTGCAGGTTTTAGATAAGCGTTGGCCGTGGACCAACGTACACCATTTTTCACGGTCATATCCATGCGACAGAAACCTTCTTGACGTTCACCGTTATAATCAGGTGTTGCGGCATATCCAGCTTCTTCACCAGCTTTGATGAAGGCTTTATAAAGCGGGTTTTTCATATCGTTACCGTTACAGGTATTTAACGGGCCCGTTCCACCACGATATTCATCTTCGCCATAGGCGCAATTTTCTGCCTTGTGGAAATAGGGTAAGCAATTGGCATAAGACCAGTTTTGAGCACCATTTTCTTCCCATTCGTCAAAATCCATCGCATGGCCACGCACATAGACCATGCCATTGATGGAGGAACCTCCACCCAACACTTTACCTCTTGGGCAATGCATGCGGCGATTATTCATATATGGTTCTGGCTCTGACTCAAAAAACCAATTGAATTTTTCCATATTCATTGGAATAGACAGGGCTGTCGGCATTTGAACAAAGATACTGTTATCTTTGCCACCAAATTCCAAAACCAAAACTTTTACGCTTGGATCTTCCGTCAAACGGTTTGCCAAGACACAGCCGGCTGAACCTGCGCCGACAATGATATAGTCGAAATTTTCCATGACCTTAACCCTATTTAATGCCATATGCGGCAAGTTGCGTTCTTAAGTAATCTTTTGTCATCTCCCGCGCCTTGGACGGGCCCATAAGGCTTGGATGAACAGCACATCTGACCCATAGTCCATCCATCATAACTGCTAGTCCTAATGCGGATTTTCTAGCTTGTTTACGATCCGGGATCAGCTGGCAGAAATCATATCTCAAATTACTAAGAAGACGTTTTTCATTAACACGTTGCAGGCGGCGGAACCCTTCTGAATGAGGGACCTGTGCCCAGAAAGCTAGCCAAGCTGTTAAAGCTTGTTGACTAAAGAAATCCTCTGCAAAATTTGCATGGATAACAGATTCTATACGTTCAATTGGGGATTTGGATCGACGAAGACCATCAATGGTTACCATTCGTAAATCTTCTAGCAATTGTCGCATAGTGGCATCGAGAAGCTCATTTTTACCACCAAAATAGTGATGAATGATACCTGGTGAAACACCAGCGATTGCCCCGATCTCTTTGACAGTCGTCGCAGCATAGCCTTGTTGATGAATGGACGTCACCGTCGCTTCGATCAATTGTTTCTTTCTAATTGGTTCCATTCCCACTTTAGGCATGGTAATAAAATCTCCCACTTACCAATCTGTTTACAATCGTATTTGTTTTTTATTGAACGGTCAATCAAAGAAAAATTGGCCTATTGTTTATTTTTGCTTATGCTTAAGACTTA
>NZ_SMMC01000104.1 GCF_009711445.1 Curvivirga aplysinae
GTATTTGGTGGCGATTTTGATTCCATGGTTGGCTTTGTTTTTAGTAGGTAAGCCTTTCCAAGCGATTTTTAACTTGATCCTATGGTTGTTTTCCGGTGGGTCTATCTTGTTTACTTTTGGCGTTGGGTCCTTTGTCGGTGGGCCGATCTGGCTTATTTGTGTGATTCATGCAGTTCTTGCTGTGGCAAAATCCAAAAGCGAAGATTAATTTTTAATTATCTTATATGAAATTAAAAAGGCGATCCGGATTGGATCGCCTTTTTATTTGGTATGATGATGTTTTAAGCGGCAAAAATACCGGCTTTTTTAACACTTTCATCCACATGTTCTTCGAATTGTTTGAAATTTTCTTCAAACAGACCGCGAAGTTTAGAAGCTGTCGCATCATAGGCTGCTTTATCTTCCCATGTGTTTTTAGGTTGTAAAACTTCATCAGGTACATCTGGGCAAGAAGCGGGAATATGAAGACCAAAGTTTTCATCAGTCACGCGACCTACATCATCTAATCGACCATCCAAAGCAGCACGCACCATAGCGCGTGTATGATGGATGCTCATTCGTTTGCCTGTACCATAAGATCCACCGGACCAACCGGTATTTACGAGCCAACATTTGGCACCGGATTTAGCCATGCGCTCACCCAACAATTTCGCATAAACGCTTGGGTGGCGTGGCATAAATGGTGCGCCAAAACAGGTGGAAAAAGCCGCTGTTGGTTCTGTAACCCCGCGTTCCGTTCCAGCAACGCGTGCTGTATAACCGGATAGGAAGTGATACATCGCTTGATCTGCAGTTAATTCAGAGATTGGAGGTAACACACCAAAAGCATCTGCGGTGAGCATAACAATATTTTTCGGTTCACCACCCTGACCATTTTCCTTGATATTTGGAATGAAATCAATTGGGTAAGAGGCACGTGTATTTTCAGCTAGGCTATTATCGTCAAAATCAACTTCACGTGTGATGGGGTCAAAGACAACATTTTCTAAGATCGTACCCATACGTTCCGTTGTTGCATAGATTTCTGGCTCCATTTCTGGGGACAGATTAATCACTTTTGCGTAACAACCGCCCTCAAAGTTAAATACGCCATTGTCGGACCAGCCATGTTCATCATCACCGATTAAGGTACGAGAACCATCAGCAGAAAGCGTTGTCTTACCTGTGCCAGACAAGCCGAAGAAAATTGCTGTATCGCCATCTGGGCCAATATTAGCAGAACAATGCATTGGCATAACACCCTGTTCAGGCAATAGATAGTTTAGGATAGAGAAAATGGATTTCTTAATCTCGCCTGCGTAACGTGTACCGCCAATCAAAATCATTTTCTTTTCAAAATTGACCAGAATGAAACATTCAGAGTTTGTACCATCACGTTCAGGCACAGCATTGATATATGGGGAATGCAAGATTGTGAAATCTGGTGCGAAGCCTTCCAAGTCATCACGATCCGGACGGATGAACATATTGCGGGCAAATAAGCTATGCCACGGGCTTTCTGAAATGACACGGACATTTAAACGATAATCAATATCCGCACCTGCATATAAATCCTGAACATAAAGTTCGCGATTTTGAAGATATGCAGTCATTTGTTTATGCATGGCATCAAAGACAGCTTCTGTTGTGCCTTTATTTACCTGCCCCCACCAAATATTATCTTTGGATGATGCTTCTTCAACAATAAACTTATCATTTGGAGAGCGACCAGTAAATTTACCGGTTTCAACGGCTAAAGCGCCGCCTTTGGTCATTACCCCCAAACCTTTGGAAATTGTTTCTTCGTATAATGCCTCTGCGCCAAGGTTCCATTTCACATCGACGCTATTAATAATACCGGCGCTTTCCAGCCCGGTTGTATTGCCCTGGGTTCCCAAGGGTCCCTCCTAAATTTTTTTCGCCTCACAGAGAATGATCTTCCAAGTCCGTTTCACAGGGAAGTTCAAAGTCTTTGCGCACTATATAGAGGGCAAGCAGGAGAATCGAGTCACGAAATGAGAAAATATTGCAATATTATGAAATAAATCGCTAATCTATGCGAAAATGATTCAAAGCAATGGTTCGTTTTTCATAAAATTAGGAAGACCGTGCTAATTTTGCGGCTGCCACAAATTCTTTTCGGGCATTATCCGCTGTATAGACAAGTGATTCAAATGGATATCGGATCATCTGTCCTTCAAGTTGCAGGTCACAACCATCCGGATCAACGCCTGTCAATTGCCACCCCACGCCTTTTCGATTTAGCAATTTATTTGCGATAAGGTTAAGGACATCTGCATGATCTTCGTTCATATGTGTGACGATATCTGTTTCTGCGAGGGTGAGCTCTGATACATCGTCATTAGTCAAGATATCGGCCCAATTGATCCAGTGAATCTTCCCAAATCCTGCAACTAAATGGGCCCGTGTTGGGTTAAAACGCACGACATTAAAATCAGGAAAATCCTGATACATTCTCGCGGAATGATGTCTGGAAATATAACGTGTTTTGGCTTGTTCGGCTTCTATCCCATCTAGAAACTCGATCGCCCCTTGTAGGGTTGCGCGTGCGCCTGTGAGAGGATTACGAAGTCCTGTGGTTCCATCTAATAACAGGGAGCAGACCGGGTTTTCTTTTAAGGCTTTGGTATGTTCCGCAAGATTGCTGATAAACAGGATCGGGTGACCTTTCATGTCAAAAGCCACCAAAACCAATGCAACATATGCAGATTGGTTTTGATCCTGATCTTTGTTCAGATTGGCCGCCAGACTTGCCCGATCACAACCTCGCAATAACAAACGGATATCTTTACCGATATCTTGGTCATTCGCCATTATTACAATCCCGTTTTAATTAAGCTTTATTATCTGCAAGTGGCTTTTTCGTTATCTTCGCAAAAAGATTTGGAATAGCCCCGAATAATAAACTGTAAAGCACAGGTACAACGCCAAGGGTCAGGATTGTGCCAATTGTTAAACCAAACATGATAACGACAGTCATCGCAAACCATAATTCCCCGCCAAATACCATAAGAGGAACAAGTCCGAGAATAGTGGTGAGTGTTGTCATAACGATTGGGCGTAAACGTGATACTGCAGATTCAATGATTGCCTGTTTAAGGTCGGTACCATTTGCACGTTCCAGATCAATTTTATCAATTAACACAATACCGTTATTAATAATAATGCCTGCTAGACTGATCAATCCAAGCATGGCGTTAAAGTCTAGATAGGCGCCTGTCAGATTTAATCCTAAACTTGCCCCGATAATCAAAAGCGGGATTGTAAAGGCAATGATGAATGGTTTTCTGAAAGAATTAAATTGCCAAATTAACAGAAGCAACATCAACCCCATGCAGTGCGGCATATATTTGAAGAGCGCAGCATTCGCCTCTGCAGACCCTTTTAACTCACCATCAACTTCGATCTTGTAGTTATAAGGTAAATCCAATTTTTCAAGCGAAGGCTGCATAGCGGCATAAAGGCCTGCCGCTTCCATATTCGGATTAATAGCGCTGATTGTGATCGCACGTTCTTGATTATATCGACGTATTTGTGACGGCACCACATCACCATCAATATCGGCGATCTGGATAAGTGGTACGACATTGCCATTGCTGGAAGGTACAGTCACACTCCTAAGGTCATCAAGCGTGCTGCGCTTTTCTTCTTCTGAACGCAGGATAACAGGTATAACCTTATCCCCCTCACGATAGGAGGTGACGGTTTCACCATCAAAGTTTGTGGAAAGTGCCTGCGCGATAGAGCGACTATCAGTACCAGCTCGGCGTGCACGTTCCTGATCAATCGCCACTTTGATGCGGATTACTGGGTTTTCCCAGTCACTGCGGATATCTTGAGTACCGGGGATGGTGCGAAAACCAGCCATTACTTCATTGGCTTTATCCATCAAAGTAGGAATGTCTGGGCCTAAAATACGTAATTCAACGGTTCCAGGTTTGGTGGAGCCTAGGAAAAGCTTTTCGGTAAAGCCTTCTGCTTCCGGCATGTTTTCGATAATAAAGCGATCAACCTTTGCCATTGTTGGATCACGATCTTCTGGATTTGCCACATTGATAATGGCAAAGGCGGTGTTTGGTGCTGGGTCAGGCGGACTTAGTGCCAAGAAAAAACGTGGGCCACCATTGGCGATGAAAATTGTGCTGCTGGTGATTTCCGGGTTTAAGGATTTGTTATTCACCCAATCTGAAAAACGTTTCACGACTGCTTGTGTTTCACGGACATCTACACCTGCTTGTAAGCGAATAGGTAAGACAAATTGTGCGCGGTCAGATGGTGGTAAAAGACGTTTCGGTACATCTTCCAAGCCTTTGACGGACAAGATTAACAAGGCAAACATAACCACTAGGAAGGGGATACGAATGCGTAGCATAAAGTTTAGAAACTTACGGAAGAGATTATAGTAGGTACCTCCATATAGATTTTTAACTTCTGCTTCTTTCTCTTTGGTTTTTGACTTTTTCCGATCCCCAAGGAACCAATAGCAAAGGGCAGGTGTAACCGTGATCGCTAATCCCCAAGAGGCCAATAATGTTGCCGTGACAACCTGACTGAGGGCGGACATAAATTCACCCGTTTCATCATCAGCCAGCATTAAAGGCATAAATGCCAAGATAGTGGTGAGTGAAGAGGTTAGAAGAGGCAAGCCTAAACTACGTGCTGCTTCGATACAGGCATTTAAGCGTTCCATTCCTTGAGATAATCGTGTTTTGATGTCTTCGGCAATGACGATACCGTTATCTACGAGTAGACCAAGAGAGATAATAATCGCCGCAATTGAAATCCTATGAAGCGGGATGTCAAAAAGACGCATGGCGATGATCGCAGCCAGAATAGTAATAGGCACAACGGACCCGACAATTGTACCGGTACGAAGACCTAAGAATAACATCACTACCACAAGGACTGTTGCCAAAGTTTGCATTAGATTTGACGTTGCATCTTTGATGCTGGTATCGACAATTGGGGGCTGATATGTGGCATAATCTAAATTCAGGCCAAGAGGTAGTTCCGCTGTCAGAATTGCGATTTCGGCTTCCAGTTGAGCTGCAAATTCTTTAATAGCGATATTGGGGACCATGGATATGCCAAGGATCACGGCTGGACGACCATTATATAAAGCCGGGCGTTCTGGAGGGTCCACATATCCACGTCGCACAGTTAGTAAATCTTTTAGATAAACAACACCTGTATCTTCGCCGGTTTGGATGGCGACATTTTCAATTTCTTTAACGGAATCAAAATTACCAGTTGGATCAATGCCGATGCTTAAACCATCCGCGATTAAATTACCGCCGGGTAGGATGATATTCTGGTCTTTCAAGGTGCTCACAACCTGATTGGCAGATAGATCAATCTGGGCCAGTTTGTCTTGATTCATTTCAAGCCAAACACGTTCTTCTTGAATGCCATAAAGATCAACACGACTGACAAGTTCTAAGGCACCAATACGATCACGCAGGTTTCTGGCAACAGATCGTAAATCTTTATAATCATATTCATCGCCATAAAGCGCTAATGTGGCTACAGAAACACGACCATAATCATCATTTACAAACGGGCCTTGTGTGCCTTCCGGTAAGTTGGGTTTTAAATCATCCATCTTGTTTCGAATATCTGACCAGATAGGGTCCAAATCGAAATAGGACGGATAGATACGCACTGTCACCAGTGCCTGTCCTGTTGTTGTTTGGGATTTGATGAACTTGATTTCTGGGATTTGTTTCAAATTTTCTTCGATGGGTCGAATGATTAGTTGTTCAACTTTTTCCGCAGCTAAACCTGGATAACTGGCTGTAATTTGACCAAAACGGATGGTGATTTCAGGGTCTTCCTGACTTGGCTGAGATAAAAAAGATGCAAAGCCAGCAACAATAATGGCGAAAATAAAGAAAATCGTCAGACGGGATCGTTCAATACAGAACCGGGTGAGGGCAGCTAACATGATAGAGCCTCCTTATTCCGGTCGCCATAACAAGGCCGACATGCCGTCATGCAGGAATGAAACGCCTGCGACGATAATCTTGTCGCCGGCATTAAGCCCTGAATAAACCTCTAAACGATTGCCGCGTGTTTTGCCGATGGTCACAAAGACGCGTTTCACGGTTTCAGTTGCTTGATCATAAACAAACACCGGAGCAAGAGAGCTACGCTCATTTTGCGCGTCATTTGCCTCAGATAAGCTTTGCAAGGAAATCGCAGAGATCGGGATCGTATAAACGGGTCCTGATGTTTCGCTATCAAGCAAGAAGCTGACAGTTGCGGTCATGCCGGAAAATAATCTACCTTCGCCAGCGGGTGCTTCTTCAGGTTTTTGTAAAGACAGCTTAACCAAGAAGGCATTTCCGGATTCTGACTGGCTTGCAATTTCTGAGACAATGGCGGGGATTTCCAGACCACGCGCACCGGGAAAACGAACGATTGCGGGATGACCATAATCCAGTTTTTGGATCATAGATTCAGGGACCAAAACCTCAACATTCATGGCCCCTTCTGCCTCTAACTCATAAATGGATTGTCCAATGCTAACTTCGGTAAAGGTTTCAACAGACTTTACCGAAACTTCACCGGAAAATGGGGCAAGGATCACTGTTTTTTCTAAATCTCGTTCTGCACGTTTCAATTCACTGATCGCCACATCGACCTCACTTAAGGAGGTGTCGAGAGCTGCTTTTGCTGTGTCTAATGCAGCTTTGGCAACAAGGTCTTTTTTATAAAGGGTTTCTTTGCGGACATATTCTTCTTGTGCTTCTACCAGTTTGGCTTTCTGCGTACGAACTTGTGCAGAGGCTTTATCTTTCGCCAATTGATAGTTGGTCGGGTCCATCATGGCCATCATTTGACCTGCTTCAACACTGTCCCCAAGCTCTGCAGCCATCTCTATAACACGTCCATTAATTGGGAAGCTTAGAACACTGGTTTCTGCGGCTTGAACTTGTCCTGAAAGGTTACGGATACGCTGACTATCATCTGGGAAGACTTCTTCGAATTTCACTCTTGGTGTAACTTCAATTTGCTCTTCTACTTTTTCTTCACATCCACTTAAAACAAACGCAGCTGGTAAAAGTAAGGCAAAACCCAAATGTTTAAATGTGATAGGGAAATTTGAAATACGCATGATTTAGTACCCGCATAGAGATTAAATTATCTAGGGCTACTATAAGGTGAAAAATTTACGATCTCAAAGGTTTATTGTCACTTAAAGCAGATTAATTGGTTTGGTCGTCGATCCAAGGTACAGCTGCAACCTCTACGCCTTCTTCAACTAATTCTTTGACTTCATCGGCGCTGGCATTGCCGTAAATGCCGCGTTCTTCTTTTTCTCCATAATGGATTTTGCGAGCTTCCTCGGCGAATTTGTTACCAACATTTTCACAATTAGATTCAATATCTTTGCGCATTTGCACCATAGCGTTACGGGCTTTTGTAAAAAACTCGATTTGAGATTTCTGTTGGGAGCGACTGGTTGAAATATTGGGTGCGCTTAAGGCTTTCTTTACATTATTTGATCCACATATGGAACATTCCAACAAGCCAAGTTCTTGTTGTTTTTCAAAGGAGGCTGAATCTTTAAACCAGCCCTCAAATTCATGTTCGTTTTCACATTTCAAATTAAAAGAAATCATCTTTTAACCCATTTCCATCGTCATTTAGAAATTCAAAATTCTAGTTTCATCACCTGAAAAACAGGTTATATTTCTTAACTCAACTCAGAATTTGGCGATTATCTATCGAAATGACAAGGCTTTGTCACGTTTTCTATGCATTTGGATGAAAAAATATGTCTCATGTTTCTATGACACCACTCCCATTCATTGAAAAATGGTTGGCAACGGACCTTACCGGAAAATCAGTTTTGGATTATGCTTGTGGTGCAGGTCGCCATGGGCGTCTTGCACATGAAAGAGGTGCATCGGTTACTTTTGTTGATATTGATCTATCCAATGTCGAGGATTTGTTAAGCAAAGAAAAAGTTACCCTTTTACAGGCTGATCTTGAAGAAGAGGATCGATGGCCTTTATCTGAGCGACAATATGATGTGGTGATTGTGACTAACTACCTTTTTCGTCAACGGCTTGAAGATATCTTTGCTTTGGTCGCGCCTGGCGGGGTGATTATGTATCAAACCTTTGCAAATGGTCATGAGGTTTATGGAAAGCCATCCAATCCTAATTTTCTGTTGAAAGAAAGGGAGTTGCGTGAATTTTGTGAAGGGTTTGATGTCTTGCAATATGAACAGGGAAAAGTGACTATCCCTTCTGACGCAATAGTCCAACGCCTTGCAGCAAAACGCGTTAATTGTTTGGAAGACTAAAGTCACGCCCATTTTGCAAAGATGGCACCATTGCACGGGCTTTTGTGACGTCTTCTAAATCTAGATCAACACGAATGATGCCGATTGTCGTACCTGCATCGGCAAGCATCTTTCCCCAAGGATCAATGACGAGGCTATGACCATAAGTATCACGCCCATCATCGTGATGACCTGTTTGTGCGGCAGCAGCCACAAAACATGTAGTTTCAATAGCACGGGCAGCTAGCAATATATGCCAATGTGCTTCGCCGGTTTTTTGAGTGAAAGCCGCAGGGTTTAAGATCACTTTGGCCCCTGCATGGGCAAGACTTCTATGGAGATGTGGAAAACGCACATCATAACAAATAGTTAAACCAATCGTTCCCCAAGGGGTTTCAACGGTAACGGCGTGTTCTCCTGGTTTAAATGATGTACTTTCCCGATAACTTTCCCCACCTTCCAAATCTACGTCGAACATATGGATTTTATCATAGGTGGCTTTGATTTCACCTTGGTCATCAATCATAAATGCCCGATTGGCCATTCGGTTATCATCAGGCAATTTTATGACGCAGGACCCAATATGAATCCAAACGCCAAGTTCCTTCGCGAGAGATTGGCATCCTGAAAGGAAGCGGTCTTCTTCCTGAAAACAGGCTTCTTTCGTTGATTCAGTTCGTTTTATTTGAACCAGATTAGAGACTTCCGGGAGAGAGATTAATTTTGCACCTTGTTTGGCGGCCTCACGGATAAGAGGCTCCGCTAAAGTCAAATTTTCCTCAATTGATGTGGTTGAGGTCATTTGCACCAAGGCCAAAGGCAAAATCATAGCAATCTCCCGCTGGATATGTAATTTTTAGCCTAAGAGTGGATCAAGCTTGCCCGATTTTTCCATCGCCATCATATCATCACAGCCACCGATATGCTGATCATTGATAAAGATTTGTGGCACGGTCCGCCCACCATTAGAGCGTTGGATCATTTCGGCCTGGCGACCATCTTCTTCCCAAATATTATATTCAGTATAGCTGACGCCTTTGCCATCTAGTAGACGTTTGGCGGCTGCACAAAAACCGCACATAGGGCGCATATATATTTCAACTAATGCCATTTAATATATTCCTAACTTCTTAAATCCGTATATTTATGCATGTCATACTTGGTGATGATATAGGATGCAATATGTGATCTGTTCTAACTTAATCAACTTTTTGTGGGCGTATAACTCTCGCTACCGATAATATGTAAACATCCTTTGCACCATTCTTTCTTAAAATTTTGGCTGCTTCTTCTACTGTGCTGCCTGTGGTGTAAACGTCATCGATGATCAGTATTGTCCGATTTTCTAGTTTTTTATGGAAGGTTTGTGGAACACTAAAAGCACCTTGCAGATTTCGACGTCGGGCTTTTAAAGAAAGATGGCCTTGTGGTTTAGTTGGTTTGATACGTTGCAACAAATTAGGAATGTAAATTAAATCATTTTGTTTTGCATATCTCTTTGCCAATAAGGCGGCCTGATTAAATCGTCTCTTTATCAAGCGCTTTCGATGCAATGGGATTGGGATAACATAATCAACATCTATATCTTCAGGGAAATGAAGAGCTGCCATATTCAGCCATCTTGTGAAAAGGGGGGCTATATGTTGTTGGTCTCCATGCTTAAATTTCAAAAGAAGATCGCGGCTTAAATCATTATAAGTTACGGCTGCTCTTGCCATGTGAAAATGTGGCCGTTTTGCATGACAAGCGGCACAGTAACTTTGGTTTGAAATGCCGATATTATTTTCAAATGGATAACCACAACAATGGCATATAGGTTGTGTCAGGAAAGAGAGTTGGGGCCAACAATCTTCACATATTGATTGTGGTTGTAATATTTCTTTATGGCAGCTTAAGCAGTGCGGCGGCATAAGATCATTCAGGCCTGCTGTTATCAACTGGCCTATCGTATTTTTACTATGCCGTAATAAGTCTTTTAAAAAATAAGAGGATTTCAATCTTTGAACAGACGTGAGTTTCATTTTTTGCAAACGTGTTTCTTGAGTGGTTGATTCAGTCTATCTATTAAAAT
>NZ_SMMC01000058.1 GCF_009711445.1 Curvivirga aplysinae
CTGCCATAATACCAGTTGATCAGGACGTAATTAGAGGATTATGTAAAATGAATGAAATGAGCCCCAATACCGAACGCCTTCCGGTAACTGTCCTATCCGGTTTCCTTGGCGCGGGTAAGACCACCCTGTTAAATCGTGTTCTAAACAATCGAGACAATAAACGCGTCGCGGTGATTGTTAACGACATGTCTGAGGTGAATATTGATGCAGATTTGGTGCGCGCAGATACAGAGCTTAGTCGCACAGATGAAACATTAGTTGAAATGTCTAATGGATGCATCTGCTGTACATTGCGAGATGATTTATTGCTTGAGGTTCGCCGCTTAGCAGAGGAAGGTAAATTTGATTATCTCTTAATCGAATCTACAGGTATTTCAGAACCTCTTCCTGTCGCAGCAACATTTGATTTTCGTGATGAAGATGGCGTTAGTCTATCTGATGTTTCTAGATTGGATACCATGGTAACCGTTGTGGATGCTGTAAACCTATTGAAAGACTATTCCTCACATGATTTTTTAAGTGATAGAGGAGAAACTTTAGGTGAAGAAGATGATCGCACCTTGGTTCATCTATTAACTGATCAAATCGAATTTGCGGATGTGGTTATCCTCAACAAAGTCAGTGATGCAGGCTCCGAAAATGTAGATGCAGCACGTAAAATCATTCGAAGTCTAAATGCAGATGCAAGGATTATTGAAACTGACCATTCAGATGTAGCCACCGATAAGATACTGGATACAGGTTTATTCGATTATCAAAAAGCTCATGAACACCCAATGTGGGCAAAGGAGCTATATGGCTTCGCTGACCATACACCAGAAACAGAGGAATATGGCATTACCTCCCATGTGTATCGAGCTAGACGTCCTTTCATTCCTGAACATATTCAATCTTTGTTAAATGGTGATTTACCAGGTGTCATCCGGGCAAAAGGGCATTTTTGGATTTCTACCCGTCCTGAATGGGTGTTGGAATTTTCTTTAGCGGGTGCACTTTCTAATATGTCACCTCTGGGCAACTGGTGGGCGACCGTCCCTGAAGATAAGTACCCCGATAATGACGGCGCACGTAATTACAAAGAAAAACACTGGCAAGACCCATGGGGGGATCGTCGTCAGGAAATCGTATTCATTGGTTCTGACATTGACTGGCCTGCATTAGAAGCAAGGTTAGATCAATGCCTTGTGCCTGAAGAAGACGCAATCGGCCCTCATGATTTACCAGAATATGAAGATACATTCCCCATTTGGCGTCGGGTCGATGAGAGTGAACCAAATGAATAACATTTCGATGGATTGACAAAAAAGCCCTGAAACTTCTTTCAGGGCTTTTCCAATAACTCATCTAAAACTTAAAGCTTTTCAATCACCAAGGCGATGCCTTGGCCTCCACCAATACACATGGTGATAAGGCCGTATTTACCGCCAATACGTTCAAGTTCATACACACATTTTAAGGTAATGATTGCCCCTGTTGCGCCAACCGGATGCCCTAAAGCCACAGCACCGCCATTTGGGTTCACCTTCCCAGCATCAAATCCTAAAGATTTGCTCACGGCCATAGCTTGAACGGCAAAAGCTTCGTTGGATTCAATCACATCCATGTCGTCGACTTTTAAGCCCGCCTTTTCCAGTGCTTCTGGTACTGCTTCGTTCGGGCCAAGCCCCATCACCTCTGGTGCAACACCGCCAAACCCATAAGATAGGATACGTGCTTTTGGTTTTAATCCACGTTTTTCTGCTTCATCCATAGTGGTAAGAACCAAGGCGGCAGCAGCATCATTGATACCAGAAGCATTACCAGGGGTAACTTTACCGTCTTTTTTAAAAGCTGCTTTTAGCTTGCCCATATTTTCCATAGATGCGTCTGCACGTACATGTTCATCCGTATCAAAAGTCACCATCTGGCGGCCTTTTTTTACTTCCACTGGTACGATTTGAGATTTGAAATAGCCTTGATCAATAGCATTTTGAGCTCGCTTATGGCTTTCAACAGAATATTCATCCATTTCTTCGCGGGAAATCTGATATTGATCAGAAATACGTTCCGCCGTCATGCCCATATGACCGCTGTCAAATGGGTCAGTTAGCACGCCAACCGTCATATCCATCATGGACATATCGCCCATCTTTTGCCCAAAGCGTGCTTTCTGTGTGTAATAAACACCTTGGCTCATAGATTCTGCACCGCCTGCCAGTGCGATTTTACTATCCCCTAAAGCCACCATTTGAACCGCAGAAATAATAGATTGAACGGAAGATCCACAAAGACGGTTCACGTTTAATGCCTTAGATGCATTTTTCAATCCTGCTCGCAGTGCAATATCACGGCTTAAATAAGCATCTGCGGCCCCTGTTGGGATAATATGACCAATTACGCAATGATCGATATCTTCTGCTGCGACATTAGAACGTGCAATTGCTTCTTTTGCAGCTGCTTCCCCTAGTTCGGCTGGTGTTAAGCCACTTAAACTACCGCCAAAACCACCGATGGCCGTACGTGCGCCATCCAAAATTACAACGTCATTTACCGCTGACATTTTTGTCTCCCGTCATGTAATTATTTTGCATTGCACAAAAGACTACACAGCAACATACGATGTGGCAAGTGAATGGAAATTATACTGAGGCTAAATTAAAAATGGGAATAAAAAAGAACAGACGAAAACTCATAGTCTTTTCCCCTCTATCAGTTTGAATATTTTTAACATGCCTTGACTATTATTAAATTATTATTTAATAAATACTTTGGCGCAAACTATCCAATGAATTCCGGCAGTCTACCAGACGAAGATTTAATTGAACACATTGAAAATGATATTCAACAGTTAGCGCAAACTCATGTGGCAGAAGCGCTCGATCCTGCAATCGCCGCAGAGATACAAGCTATCCAAGATCGTTTCCGTGAGACACATCCGGTAGAAACCGTTTAATCAAAACGGACAGCTGCCATGCTAATATTTTTATGCTCAAAGCCACGATGTAAAAGCGTGGCTTTTTCTTTTGCCGCCCCCATCGCAACATAAAGCGGCAGCCAATGTTCATCTGTTGGATGTGCATAATTAAAATTCGGGGCTATTTCCCGCGCCGCAAGTAAAGTTTCATGATCATTTTCCTCAATCGCTGAGACAAACCAATCTTCAAAATCCACGGCCCATTGACTTGGACTGGGGTTACGCCACTCAATATCCCGCAAGTTATGCGTCACAGAACCGGATCCAATAATCAAGACGCCTTCATCCCGTAATTCTGATAATTTATCACCCAGCGCATATAGATATTCAGGGCTTTCATGTGATTGTAAACTCAATTGTATCACCGGAATATCAGCATCAGGATAAAGCAAATATAAAGGCGACCATGCCCCATGATCATAACCACGGTTAGGATCCCTGACAGCGCCTGTTAAAGAAACAATTTCTTCAACAACACCCTGATCTGTTTTAGCTGGATAAAGCATTTGATAAAGCGCAGGAGGAAAACCATAAAAATCATGAATGGTTTCCGGCGAAGAAGACGCAGTCAAGCGTAGATCACTCGTTTCCCAATGAGGACTGGCAATCAAAATCGCTTTTGGTTTAGGTAATTGATCCGCTAATCCCGCCAAGAAGGCGCGTCCAAGACTATCTTGTTCAATGGCCATAGAAGGCGCCCCATGAGATAGGAATATCACAGGCATTTTTGATGTATCAGTCATAGGGCTCATCCTTTCAATCTTTTTCTCATAGATATAAGGGAAATATGACAATCTATAAGCCAGATGATAGGAAACCCATTGTTTCCAATCATGGTTTATCTTCTGAAATCACTTGTCAATTTCACCCAAAGCATTCTATCGATGAAAGTCATGTTTTTGGGAGGATGAAGACATGAAGAGCAATTACGATTTTCTTGTCATTGGTGGCGGGATTGCAGGACTTGGTGTTGCCTCACATCTTGCAAAACATGGGAAAGCATGTGTGTTAGAACAAGAAAGCAGCCTTGGATACCATTCCTCAGGCAGATCAGCTGCGATCTTCATTCGCAACTATGGGAATAAGGTCTTAAAACAACTTACCGCATCTTCAGAAACATTCTTTAACAATCCAGAAGGTATTGCGGATCATAGTTTGCTTTCCCCACGCGGAGAAATGTTGGTCGCCACTGAAAACGAGTTGGAAGACTTGGAAGCATATCTAAGTGATGCTACAGACATGGAAAGCTTAACGACCAAAGAAGCTTGCGATTTAGTACCTATTCTCAGGCCAGAAAAAATTGCGGCTGCAGCCATAGAAACAGAAGCCCAAGACATCGATTCTGACCTTCTTCTTCAAGGATATATACGCCTTATTAAGTCGCATGGTGGTCATATTAAACCCAAACAACACGTGCAAAAAATAAGTTATGAAAATGGGGTTTGGACACTGACCACTCCTGATGAGAGTTACGAAGCCCCAATTCTAATAAATGCGGCTGGGGCCTGGGCTGATCATATTGCAACTTTAGCCAATATACCCCAGATTGGTTTAATGCCCAAGCGACGTTCCATGGCAGTTATTCCTGCACCCAGTGGATATGATTCATCCGATTGGCCGCTTTTTGCATCTGCCAGTGAAGATTGGTATGCAAAACCCCAAGGAGAAAAATTATATATTTCACCCGCCGATGAAGACATCGTCGAGCCGCATGACGCATGGGCAGATGATATGGTATTAGCCGAAGGATTATATCGATATGAAGAGATGGTTACCGCCCCGGTAACACAGGTAGAACACAGCTGGGCTGGCTTACGCAACTTTGTAAAAGATAAAACACCAGTAGTCGGATTTGACAATCATGCAAGTGGCTTCTTCTGGCTTGCAGGACAAGGTGGATACGGTATTCAAACAGCTCCGGCTCTTTCGGAAATTGCTTGTGATCTAATAACTGGCAAAATCGATTCAAGACCTAATGACTTACTGGAGGCTCTCACGCCAAACAGACTTCGTTAATCGAACTAGCTATCCTTATTCCTTACAGTCATTGCGATGAACCAAAAATCCTCCTAACTCAATAAATCAAACCTGTTCCACTTATCCTGACAGCAGACAGAGCGCGACTAACTCCAGTTCTTTTATCTTATTTATTATGCCCATAAACCTTTCCCCCGAGGCATACTACCAACTCAGGATAA